>JABHWQ010000019.1 GCA_018657655.1 Chloroflexota bacterium
ATCGGCGCCCCACTGGGGGAGATACGGCCCGTGAACATCCTGTCCAAACAGCACTCTCCCATCCGGCGCATCGATATATGCTGCGATACTGCCATCAGTATGTCCTGGGATGTGAACTGTGATTATTTCGATATCTCTGAATTGAAGTTTGTTCTCCGCACCACTGAGCTTCACATCAACTGTGCACGATGAATAGGACACACCATACATGTCGGCTCCCGTTCCGATGCCGCTTTCGATAGCTTCGGCATCTAGTTCATGAGCGATGATTTGCACTCCAAACTCATCCTTGAAGCGTTTGAGTGAACCTATGTGGTCGATATGGCGATGGGTAACAAGAATGATTTTCAATTTTTTCGGATCAAGGGCAAGGCTCTCTATATTGGACAGCAACTCATCAAAACTCTCGCCCACACCGGAATCGATGAGCATCAAGTCGCCGGCATCAATCAAGTAAACCGCGCAATCATTGGGGTGTGATAGACCGGAACCGCCGATCATGTGAATTCCCTTACAGATCGTCATGGTGCGTTTCGACATAACTCTACTCCGATTGCAGACCGATTCGATCCGCCACTTCTCGCATGCCCAATATGGTATCGGTGACCATATCTCTGAGTTCCACGCCAAGCATCGCTGCACCCTGTTCGATTACTGATCGGTTTACACCAGCAGCAAACGATTTGTCTTTCCATTTTTTTATCACAGACTTCGCTTCCATATCCATAACGCTCTTTGATGGGCGAACCAAAGCGGCCGCTGTAACCAGACCCGTTAATTCATCGATGGTATAAAGGGTTTTTTCCATCATGGTCTGCGGTTCGATATCGTTGCAAACACCCCAACCATGTGAAATCACTCCACGTATGTATTCCGGTGGCCACCCTTGTCCCTCTAGTATCTCTTTTGTCTTGTGGCAATGTTCATCAGGGAACCGTTCGTAGTCGAGGTCATGAACCAGTCCAACGATACTCCATTTCCCCTCATCCTCTCCGTTTCTGCGAGCCATGTACCGCATTACACCTTCAACAGCATAAGCATGTTTCAATAAACTCTCGCTCTGGTTAAATTCCAGTAGAAGTTCATGTGCCTCATCATACGTTGGTGTATGTTCATTCATGGGGCAACTCCTCCAACTCTGGTATTTGATTTTGGCTGGGATTAAGGCCCCAAATACAAAACGCGGCTAGTACCATTATCAAGCCTGCACCAAAAAAGGCGCCCTCGTATCGGCCTGTATGATCTACTATTACCCCAGCCACAAATGGACCGGCAGCAGAACCAAGGCTCCAACCGATCATCAGGACCCCCATTATTGATCCCAGGCTATTTACTCCAAAGATACCGCCGATAGAAGCTGTAATCGGCGGGTCGATACCACCATACGCCAATCCATATAATATCGCGAATATGAACAGCATCCACATGCTATCAGCATCTACAAGCCAGAACATGGCTATACCATGTATCAATGCAAAAACAATTGCGATAGTCTTTTTATCTCCTGTATCGGCGATAAAACCTACGGCCACGCGAGACAAGATAGCGACTCCGGTTACTAAACTTAATACACTCGATGCCTTTAGAGCACTAATACCAAACGATTCGGCCCTGGCAATAACATGCCCCATTACCATATGAAGGCAAAAAGAGTAGGAGAACCAAATCATAAAGAACAGCCAGAAATTCTTGCTGCTGACTGCGTCCCTAACCGAAATCCCTTTTGCCCCCAGATTCGATTGTGAATCCGTTGTTTCACCAACCGTAATTCCATCTACCTGTTGTCCGATTTCTGCCGGATCTTTCTTAAGCAAAAAGGCAGTTGGAATGATGATTGCCCAGGCAATAATGCCAATGATCAAATAGGCATCGCGCCAGTCATACGATGAGATCAACGAAGCACTTAGGGGGGCCATAATCATCGTACCCAGGCCTGCACCAGCACCTATAATGCCTAATGCAGTGGCTCGCTTTTTCAGAAACCATCGAGAACCTGTTGACATAACAATAATATAGGTGGCCCCGGTTCCCATCGATAAAAGAACACCATACGTAAGAAACAACTCCCACCCTGAGTCAACTTCAGAAGTAAGAAGAAGACTGAACCCGCTTATTGCACCCATCACCAGGACCACTCGCCGGGGACCATATTTATCAGTTGCCCACCCACCAATTATGGAGAACACACCTGCCAGCAGAAGGTAGAGGGAGAAAACGCCTGAAATAGTAGTATTGTTCCAATCGAATTCTTCCTGCAAAGACGTAAAAAAGACTCCGAAGGAGTAGCATATTCCCAGAGTGGTAGCGAGGAGGATCGTGCAGGAAGCGACAACTATCCAGCCATAGTACAATCGGTTTTTAGATGGTGAAACGCCATTGTCATCTATGCCTTGATTAATAAGGGGAAGAAACATTTAGGAAATTATACCATGTTTGCCGAGGGATGATATGGATTTTGAAGGGTAAAGGGGCTATGAATTGATGGTTTGATTTATGTATTGCCGATCCCTGATTTCTTCCGGGATTAGTGCACCCACTCGTGCAGTGGCAATATTCATAACCGTGTCTGCTCCGCCATAATATACGATTATTTCGTCATTAGCTTCAAGCAGGTCTTTGCCGTTTTCCAACGGTATGGCACCACAAGTGAATACTACATTGGGTACCCAGTACTCGCCATTGTTACCCAACTCCCATCGTGTGGATGGTTCCAATATGAAATTGGGAGAACGATAAATCAGTATTGTGGGATTGAACAAATCCAGTAGCATTACTCCCAACCGATATACTTTGGATCGATCGACCCCATGGGTAATGAGCAGCCACCCATACTTGGTCTTTAGCGGTTGAGCCCCCGCACCGATTTTCTCCGAATCCCACTTTGATCCGGCAGACGGCTTAGCCAAGATTTTGTGGCAACCACTCGGCCAGGGACAACTGATCTCAGATGAAAACGTGATCCAGATATGCGGTTCAATACGATGAACCATGACCACTTTGCTATCGAACTGTTCAGGGAATATAAACGCATCTTTATTGTTGCAGCCGGGAAGGAATAAGCCTAGCCTTTGCCATGATTCCCAGTCGAATTTCAAGAAATCATTAACTGAGATGGAGGCTATGGCAATTTGTGCAACTATGCCGTCGTAGGCGGTGTAAGTCATGTAAATTTGATTCCCGAGCAGTGTTAATCGAGGATCTTCGCAGCCTTTATTTTCCGTCTCATGACCGGGTTCAAATATCGGTTTCTCCAACCTTTCGTTGAAGTAATAACCGTCTTCGCTGATTGCAAGCCCAATGCGTGATATTTCGTCATCGCCGTATGCCCGATAAAGCATATAGACCTTGCGTCCCAGTTTTATAGCCCCGGCATTTAATACATATTTTGATTCCCAGGAGTGTTCCGGGATTGGTTGTAAAACAGGATTACCATGATACCTGATCAACTCTTCAGCCCGCGGCTGCGCAAGAGTATCTACGATGTAGCTTTCATCTACCAAACCCTCTAATTCGGAAGGTATTGTAAGTAACGCATTTGATAATGTACTTTGCTCAATTAACTCGATAACCATCAACACAACTCCCTTCCGGTCCTTTATCCATATCCCCGTTGCCGTAAACCAAGTATGAAAACCTGGTAATAAAAGGGGGCTATATCTAGTGTACAGAGCCGATGAAACTGGGGGAAACGGGGCGGCCCTCAAATCATCCTCAAGAAAAACTACGTTTTATTGCAGGGTTTGCACTGCCTAAAGTCGGTATCAACCCTCAGACTGAATAGTTTGCTGGCACTAATGCTTGTTGGTGTTTACCCCCAAACTTGAGAGTGGTAATTCATCGCATAACTACGTAAAATGGGACTGGTAAGGTGTATTGATTATGGATGGAAAAAGTTTACAGATGCTCGAGTTCCCCAAAATCAGGAGGATTATCGCTGGCTTTACGACCTTTCCTTTAAGCTATGAACTGGCCGAGAGTCTGGTCCCGTCATCAGATCCGAGGATTGTTTCTCTGCTTTTGAAACAATCGACTGAAGCACGTCAACTTCTTGAGCTGAATCCCGATTTTTCGATCGGAGGAGCAACCGACATCCGTGAACCGGTTGCATTGGCAGCCAGAGAAAAGACGCTCGATCCCCAAACTCTGATAAAAATTCAGGCAACCATAGCTGCAGCTAACCATCTGAAATCCAGGCTTTCAAAGTCAGACAACGAATTCCCCTCACTATGGGATATCGCCGAACAGATCACTATGTTGCCCCATATTGAACAGGAAATCAGCCGATGCATAGATGCCGCCGGCGATATTATGGAATCGGCCTCACCGACTCTGGTTGCTCTGAGACAACAGCTAAAGGAGACTCGTCAACTGCTACTGATTCGGCTGGAAAACATAGTCAAATCACTTAGCAGTCAAAACCTGTTACAAGATTCGATCATCACCGAGCGAAGCGGTCGATACGTTGTTCCTGTCAAAGTGGAACACCAGAGTGAAGTTAAGGGTATGATCCATGATATCTCCAACACTGGAGCAACGGTCTTCATTGAACCCTGGGCGATAGTTAAAGACGGCAATACAATTAAGCAACTCGCCCTGGAAGAACAGCGAGAGGTAAACCGGATACTGGCTCATCTCAGTGAGGAGGTTGGATCGCACGCCTCCGAAATAAGTC
>JABHWQ010000161.1 GCA_018657655.1 Chloroflexota bacterium
CCCGTTACGCATTGGCAGCTACCAGATATTTTTCCCATTACGGTCTGACCCCTGAAGAAGGTAAGACCATGCTGGCCAAGGTTTCGGTTAAGAGTCACTTTAATGGCTCCCGAAACCCCAAGGCAGCCCTAAGACCGCCCATCACTGTGGAACAGGTTTTGAACGCACCGATCATAGCATGGCCGTTGGGTCTGTTCGATTGCTGCGGCATAAACGATGGTTCATCGGCCGCTATTCTGGTTCGGACTGAAGATGCCAAAAAATTCAGGCCCGATGGCGACTATATTACCATCAAGGGATCGGGAATTGCCTGCGGTCCTGGCTGGGGTAAGGAAAGACCTGACTATGATTACCTCCACTGGGAGGAGACGGAACAATGTGCCCGACAGGTTTATGAAATGGCCGGAATCAAGGATCCCCGTAAAGAGATGCAGGTGTTTGAATTGCACGACTGTTTCTCTATTGCCGAAGTAATTGCCGCCGAATCTCTAGGCCTCGTCGAAAAAGGCAAAGCCAAAGAAGATATCGATGCCGGTAACTGGGAACAGGAAGGCGAAATACCCATCAACATTAGTGGGGGATTGAAATCGTTCGGACATCCCGCTGGTGCTAGTGGCGGTAGAGAAATTTATGAATTTTATAAACAGTTCCAGGGTAAAGCGGAAGAACCGTCCCGCCAGCTAAAGGGTGATCTTAAAATGGGTATTGCTCATAACCAGGGCGGACATCCTGGTAATTTTGTATGCGGTATCACCATTGTTGGTGAGCCCCCGGCAGCCAAGTAATTACAACTGAGGAGGAACCATGCCAGAAGAAATTCCGTTGACTTTTGAAGAGCTGCAAGAGAAGGCCGGCAAGGAAGAAGTCGTCGAAACTCTTGAAATTGAGAAGTCGATGATCCGCAATTTTGCTGCTGCTATCGGCGATACCAATCCGCTCTACAACGATGAGGAATATGCCAAAGGCAAGGGCTACAGTTCCATTATTGCCCCTCCTGGCTTCTTCACTGCAGCCGTGATGAGTTCTGCTTTTACCCGGTTACGTCCACAGATGCCCCTGGGAAGAGGCGTTGATGCCGGTGGTGAGTGGGATGTTCTCCTTCCCGTAGCAGCCGGAGATACACTGACAAATACTTTCAAATTTGTCGATGTTACCCAGGAGCAGGGCTCCAAGGGCATGAAAACATTCGTCAAATTCGAAACCACTCACGTTAACCAACGAGGCGAGCTGGTGGCCAAAAGCCGCTCCCAGCTCATGAAGTTCTAGGAGGAAGATAATGCCACATCATCAAGTATTTTTTGAAGACGTCAGCGAAGGTGATGAAATCACCCCGCTCAAGCAGAAAATCTCAAAGAAAGACCTTGTTATCTATGCGGTAACTGCTGGTGATCTCTACGAACTTCATTACGATAAAGACACCGCCACAGCTCAGGGATTTAAGGATGTCATTGTCCACGGTAGGCTCAAAAGTGCTCTCTTGGCTCGCGCCGTTACTGACTGGATGGGCAATGACGGCAGAGTTACCAAGATGACCTGCAACAATCGGGGAGCTGACTTCCCCGGCGATGAGTTTACAGTTAAAGGCACGATAACCAAGAAGAGCCAGGAGAATGGGGAGAATCTCGTCGAACTGGATGTCTGGGGCGAGAATCCGGAAGGCAAAAAAACCACCTTTGGTACCGCAGTGGCCGCTCTTCCCAACAAAGGTTAAGTAAATCTAATTCCACGATAAAGGAGTTTTCAAATTGGGTGATAGACTCAAAGGTAAGAACGCAGTAGTAACCGGTGGCGGTCGAGGAATCGGTCGAACGGTGTGTCTGGCACTGGCCCAGGAGGGTGCCAATGTAGTCGTGTGCGACTTGGGCGGCGCCATGGACGGAAGCGGAAATCAAGAGGCCTCGCCGGCTGATGAAGTAGTCAAAGAGTGCGAAGCACTCGGTGTTAAGGCCGTTGCCAACTATGGCAACGTGGCCAGTTTCGCAGATGCCGAAGGCATGATCAAGGCTTGCGTTGATAATTTTGGTAGGGTTGATATCCTGGTTAATATTGCTGGAATTGACAGACCAAAGATGATCTGGAACATGACCGAAGAGGAGTTCGATCAGGTTGTCGCGGTTCATCTGAAAGGTACTTTCAATACAACCAGGCATGCTGCTCCTTTAATGCGGGAACAGCGGTATGGTCGCATAATCAACTGTGTTTCAGAAGCCTATCAGGGTGGAGTTACCCATATCAACTATGGTGCTGCCAAAGGCGGTATCGCCAGCTTCTCATATGGAACTGCCAGAGAGTTGGGCAAATATGGAGTTACCTGCAACGTGTTCGTTCCCCGTGCTTCAACCCGAATGGTTCAGGGCGATGATGTCAAAAAGATGATCGCCAAGCGCGTAGAGGCCGGTCTGATGACTCAGGAAAAAGCAGATGAAATGGCAATGGACACTATGCCGCCAGAGTATTTCGTCAACTTCATGACGTATCTGGCCAGTGATGAGGCGAAAAATGTTAATGGCCAGGTATTCCTGACCACTCCGGGTGCACTAGGATTGTTCAGTCAGCCTGAAATAGTCCTTCAAGAGCGCCACAATCCAAACGAAGATGGCCCATGGAGTTTTGATCAGTGTTCCCAGATTACCAAGGATAAACTGCTGGTCAATTACAAAAATCCGGCTCCTGAGCAACCGCCCAAAGAAAAGAAGTAATCATTTACCAACAGAGAACGCAAAGATAGCAGCGATTGAAAATTCATTGTTCGCGGCGTTTTGGCGAACTCCATGGTGAGAAATAAAAGGAGAATCATATGGCACAATTACATCCGCATCTGGAACTCGCACCGGTTGAGTTCACCAAATTAATCTATGAGAAAAAAGGCAATGTTGCTTACATTACCTTTAACGACCCGGACAATCGGAATGCCACCGATTGGCCCGGAGAAAAAGGCCTGACCGACCAGTACTGGTATGCCCTCGATGATGCAGAGTTTGACGATGACATCAAAGTAATAGTTATTCAGGGCAACGGAAAAGATTTCCACTCCGGTCATGACCTTAGTGGCGTGGGATTCATCTATGGTATGGGCACCGGGCAGAAGGACGAACGCAAGGCTAGTCAGAGGATACGATACTCCGTAGATAAAGGTTTCTTCCATGATCTGGCTATGAAACTGTTCCTCATTCCCAAGATCACAATTGTAAGGTGCCACGGAAACTGCCTCGGTGGCGGTGTCTACATTCCGCTGCATGCTGATCTTGCCATAGCTGCTGATAATGCTAAGTTTGGTTGTGTTGAGCAGCGGCTGGGATTTGCCGGAAGCGGTGCTCCAGTCAACTTGTTGATGATGACCGTTGGTATTAAAAGAGCAACTGATATGCTGCTTACCGGCCGAATCGTCAAGGGGGATGAGGCTGCGCGAATCGGGCTGGTTACCAAGTCTGTACCAGAGGATCAGCTGGATGCTGAGGTTGAGAAGATGGCTGAATCCATGTGCCTGCTTCCTCGTGACGGCATCGCCATCGGCAAGGCCACCCGTCGTCTCATTTTTGAGGGTTGGGGTCTGACCAACAGTTTGCAGGATATCACCCATACCATGTTCACCAACCTGCGCTGGGAAGCCGATGAGTACAATTTCTTCAAGGAGCGCCGAGACAAAGGAGTCAAGGAAGGCTTCAAGGGTCGCGACGAGCGATTCAAAGGGAAGGTCGACTAGATCTTAAACGCGAGAGGTTTGATCTGATATGACGCAAATCCCAATGCCTACTTCACCGTAAGCATTGGGATTTTGTTTGTAACGTATTTGAGTATTAACACACACCTAAAATGAATACAGCGAAACCACGATTCATGTCATTCCTGCGGACAGACTGTGTCATGATGTCGTCGCGAGAAAGGGATACCGCTGGTGGCGGTATGCATGGAAGAATAAGCTCGATGATATGTCATTCTGGTGGAAATCAGAATCCAGAGGGGTGGCGAGCGGAATGGATTGCGGATCAAGTCCGCAATGACACGATTGAGTTGTACAGCGTCAATACTGGAATCGAAGAGCATTCTGGTAAGTTTCCAAGCTTTGCTTGCAGTGACATGGCACAATCAATTGGTATTACGGATTGTGACACAGTCTGCAAACACGGAATGACAGTTTTGTAGGAGGGCAAAATGACACTTGAAACCTGGCAATCAGAATATGAACAGAAAATGACCACGCCGGAAGAGGCGGTCAAGGTCATCGAATCCGGTAACTATGTGGTCCTGAGTCAGCCGGAACCATTGGCTTTAGGATTAGCTCTATCTTCCCGAATAGGCGAGATAACCGGCGTCAAAGTTCATGGCGGTGGTGGGAGAGACCTTCCTTGGTTCGATCCTATTTTCGGCGAGTCGTTCCAGTTTGAAATTCCGTATGTACTGCCTCTAGTTCGTGAGATGATGGATGAAAAAAGAGGCGATTTCCAGGTAGTGGGACTGTACGCTTCCGCCGATGTAGCTTTCATGAAACCTATCGATGCCTATCTCATTCAGGTTGGCGAACCCGATGAACACGGCTATTGCAGTTTAGGTGCTTCGTGCTGGAATAAGCGGGAACTTTGCCGTACAGCTAAGCATGTGTTAGCTGAGGTGAATAAACGGAATGTTCGCACGTACGGAGAAAATTATGTCCATGTCTCTGAAATAGACTACTTTGTGGAGCATACCCCGTCAGAAAGACTTCCAGGTGGTACCGATCTGTTGGGCAGAAAAGTGAGTGGTCCGGGCGAACTGGAAAATACGGTTGCCGGGTACATCGGAGAGTTGGTTCCGGATGGTGCCTGTCTGGAGATCGGTGTTGGCGGTACTGCCGAATGGGTCGCTCGGCTGGGCGTGCTCGATAATAAAACCGATCTTGGGTGGCATTCCGAAAATACTCCACGTGGCGTTGCTACACTGGTGAAGAACGGTGTCATTAACGGAAAACGAAAGCAGATCAATGTTGGAAAAGCGGTGGCAACGGCTGTTGGCGGTGGTTCCAAGGATGAGATGGACTACATCAATATGAATCCTCAGTTTGAAGTGTACCCTTCCAGCTACTGTCTGAATCCCAAAGTGATATCAGAGAACGATCGCGTGGTGGCTATCAACAGCGCCATCATGGTCGATCTTACCGGGCAGATATCGGCAGAATCAATTGGTACCAAGATGATGAGTGGTGCTGGCGGTCAAACATCCTTTGCTATCGGGGCGTATCTTTCCAATGGCGGACGCGCTATCACTGCCATACCGTCCACCGCTAAAGGTGGGGAGATGTCCAGGATCGTTCCGCAACTTACTCCGGGCACTGTCGTGAGCACGCCGCGAACGCTGGCTGATACCGTTGTAACCGAGTACGGGGTAGCCAAACTCAGAGGGAAAACTCAACGTGAACGAGCGATGGACCTGATCGGTGTGGCTCATCCTGACTTTAGAGCGGAGTTGGAGAAAGAGGCCAAGAGGCTTTACTGGCCTTCCTGATAGTATCGGGTTTTTAGTTGATTTAGAATTAGGTGGCGAAGCAGGCATGTCTGCTTCGCCACTGTTGTACATAGGCTGGGGGAATAGTACACGAGCTGAAACTCGATGGGACTACCTTCCTCGTTGTCTCCCAAATTTGTTGGGATACTGAAATGGATAGCGTCCGCCAGCACCTAAATCGTCGATTGGGCCTTTCCAATACCCTTTAAAGACACAATCTTTTGATTGAGAGCACGGGTTGGGACACTCATAGTGACCAATTTCTATAACTGCTCTGATTCCCAAATCGGTGGACATCGCTTCGCAGGGGAATAGGGTGACAGCGATGCGAGTTTCAGTAACCTCTGCTTCGTCTTGTGTCGCAGTTGCTTCCGAGTAATACAATGTGGCGGTTTTTATCACGTCACGTCTTGTTTCAGCATACTCGTAGCATTTTGTCGCGTTATCGATACCTATTGGAGCAAGGTGTGCAACAAGGTTTTTGGAGAACTCCTGCAGAAGTTCTGATTCCATTATCGGTTCTTTGGGGGCTACCCGAATCGAGATCGAGTAGTAATATCCGTTACGGCGCAAGTGCTCTCGTTTTACCGATTGCTCGTCCCAAACCAGCTCGGGATTGTCTTCCAGAAAACTCCGAATATCATCTAATTTACTCATGCTCTATCCCAATTCGCCTTTGAGTTGGCGTCCACCCAGAGTGTGCATATGTAGATGCCCCACAGTTTGACCGCCTTCCTGGCCGCAGTTGACTGCAATGCGAAAACCTCTCTCAACAATACCCTCTTTGGTAGCAAGTTCTCGGGCCACGTGGGCCATCTTGCCCAGTAGTGGGAAATCTTCATCTTTCATTTCGTTTAGAGATGTGATGTGTTTCTTGGGCAATACGAGTATGTGGACCGGTGCCTGGGGATTGATATCGCGGAAGGCGATAAGATCATCATCTTCATGAAGTAATTCACTGGATATCTCTTTAGACGCGATCTGGCAAAAGATACAGGGCATGCCTCCTCCTTTTGAAAGATAGATGGAGGCATCAGCTCCGACCTATCACAATATGTCGATGGGTGGTGTGGCCAAAACCGGCAAACCTACCCTTTTTTATTCTGGCTACCATTACTTCGAGCTCTTTCAAGGTGTACCATAATAATAGCTATATCGGCTGGTGTCACA
>JABHWQ010000360.1 GCA_018657655.1 Chloroflexota bacterium
ATTTCCCATTCGGCTCAGTATAATTAGAGCCACCACAATCAGTAAAAGTCCCATAATAAATGCTACCAGGAAGGCCGGCCCCAAAGTGCGTGTCGATGTCGGTACCAGCGGTATAAACAACGCAGCCGCCCAGCCAAAGCCAGCACGCTTGCCAAACACATACACCAGAAAGGAAAGGAGAACCAGTATCGCGGCAGGCGCCACCCGGTACAGTCCCAACCAGGATAAACCGCTAACCTCTTTGACAGCTCCCAGTGTTATTAAAAAACCCACTTCATCACGGCCCACTGTTCTCCCGTCACGGCGATAGGGACTCTCAGCGCTCAGTGAACCTTCCTCCAGCATTGCATCGGTATAACCAATTACTGTATATTCATCCACATGCATTGGGTATTTACTTTCCCAATGCGGATCCATGCCAACCCAGAAAGCGAATAGCAAAATTCCAATCAGACCGGTAAGCTTAAGTAAGGCGGAATTGCGGCGCCAAAAATCCTGCAGCCGTGTGGGGGGCATGGTTATAGATTCATCGGTAGCAACGTTTTCCGTCATGTGCTGGTCTGTTAAAGGTATCTTATCGGTTTCGTTATTCACTAAACTTCACAACCCCAGGGCCTTTCATGCTTCGAGAGCCTCAGCACGAACGGTTAATCCCCTTTGCATATTCATACTTCGACAAGCCTGTCCTGAATTTATCGAAGAGCTCAAGACTAATAGAGTAATATATCGTAATATGAATAAGGGAACCAGACCAAAATCTATGCTTTAGACACTGCCGTCCCACTGTGCCGGATCATTGGCTGCTGCGCTCCCCGTCTACTCATTCCCGATTCATCCAGTGACACCTCAACATAGCCATGATTGCGAGTAGTTATTTTATACTTGGCCATCTGGATAGATTCTTCATCATGATTCTTGGCCGAAATGAATACAACCATAGGCGCCCGCCCCACCTTAACCAGAGCACTGTTTAAGGCCAGAGTAGCCGGATTAGCAGCCACTGAGGCATACAAAGCTTTAAACTCCAGATCCAGCAACTCTACAATCTTAGCCATCGAATCCACGCCCAGCATCTTCAATCGACGCATAGTGGATCTTAGCCTGACCGGATCAGACGATTGGAAATATTTGTGAGTACTCTCACATATCTCAACTTTTTGTGAAAGGGCCAAACACCTCAGCACAAGCTCCCGAGGATCAAGCGTTTCCGTCACTGCTACAACTTCGTCCTGCCTATAGACAGCCAAAATAGCAGGAATACCCTCCCCTGCAAGCGTCATACCCGTAGTCACCAGGGCGTAAACCAGTTGATCAGCCTCCTCAGCATTTCCGGCAACCAGGTTCACCAGCAGTATTGCTGCAGATGTCTGTTGACCCTCAAACTCCTTCACCACTAATCGTTCCGCCAGCCAGAAGGCATATTTTGCTTTTGGAATAATCTGTAACTCCGCCACCTCCAGCTCAACTCTACGTTGCAAAAGTCCCCAACGATCCAGGATACTTCCCTGAAGCCTAACCATCTGCGGACCCGACAACTGCGTCTTAACCGACACGTCAAGCCCAATCCCATCACCCGTCAAGAGCATTTTTTGAGGCTCTGCTTTTACCCACTCGTGCTCAGAGGTTATGCACAGCCATCGTGCATACTTGGATCTGTTCTCAAGCGGAATGGTAATAGTCAGGCTCTCTCCAGCCAATACCCTGTGTTCCGCTTTGACAGCTTTCACTGGTACTTGTCTCATACCAACAATCACCCGAGAAAGCAGAAAGCCGATATATCCTATCAACAGAGCACAAGCAATTATCACGTTCACTTTGCCGACCAAGGCAGCCAATACCAGAGACACCAAGACCACCACAGCCATACCGGTCAACAATCTACTGGGCTGCCATTTGTACGTGGTATCTGAAAAACTATGCGCCGATGTCAACCGTTCCATGTCATAGCCAAGCAATCCCAAAAGCGGCACTGAAAACAACCAGGACCACAGAGAATGTACAACCAGCTCATACATCAAAGGCAACGCCAGGAACAAATATAAATCTATAGAAAAGTTCATCAGAGGCCATGATCGTCGAAATGTGAAAAACAAAAATACAATCAAAAACAGCAGTGATACGGATGAAAACGCCATCGGTGAGAAAATAGCCAAGGTGACCAACACCAGTACAACATAGAACCTGAACAGCAGGGGAGCTATGAAAACCCTTATATTAGTCATACCTCTATCCTGGGAACCGGTACCTCTTGCATTACCCTTTCCAACACATGGCCTGGGCCTACTCCATCCATCTCAGCCTCAACCCTGATTCTGATCCGGTGCTGCAGAGCAGGGACAGCTAATTGCTTGATATCATCGGGTATCACGAAACCGCGCCCCTCCAGCATTGCCAGGGACCGCGAGCATTTGAACAAGGCAATTGCGCCCCTGATGCTGGGGCCGGAGAGCACGTCAGGATCATGACGAAGTCTATTTACCATTGAAATAATGTATGCCACATTCTCCTTTGAAACATGCACCTTCCTTGCATTCTGCTGTAGCGTTATAATATCTTCAGTGCTGGCCACAGTATTGATATCCGGCTTATCCAGATAGTCGATGTTGGTCACAATCTGTATCTCTTCCTCAACCGACGCATAATCGGTGTAAGCCCTCAACATAAATCGGTCAATCTGCACATCAGCCAAAGGATACGTTCCTTCTGCACCTGTCTCTACCTGTGTAGCTATCACCATAAACGGCTCGGGCAGCGGATAGGTAGTCCCTTCAACAGTGACCTGGCGCTCCTGCATCGCTTCCAGCAGCGCCGCTTGCGTACGAGAAGTAGTCCTGTTAAGCTCATCAGCAAGAACAACCCTGGCAAATATAGGCCCTTCCATAAAACGATGTTCAGTGTTCGCAGAATACAAGTAGAAACCCGTCACATCAGCCGGCATCATATCAGGAGTAAACTGGATTCTTTTGAAATCACACCCTATAATCTGGGCAAGGCTTCTGGCTATCTTGGTCTTAGCTGTACCGGGTAAACCCTCAATCAATACATGCCCACCGGCAATAAGCGTCACAAACAAGATACGCTTGACGTCATTCTTTCCTATGACTACGTTGGATAACTGCTCCAGGACTTTCTGGGGTAATTGATCTACATCACTATCAGGTTTCAACTTGCCTCCTTCTTATGCCACGGCCTCAATACGAGAAATACTGCCATCCCCATCATAGCCACTACAGAATAAGGATGGGATATTCGCTCTCTCGCTTTACCCAGGCCTGCTTTGCCTTCATCCAGCGGAGCCTTAGGTAACCGAGACACATCCATTGATATTTGCCTGCCAAAGCCATACGTCTCTGTAAGATAAGCAACAAAAGCTCGGTTGTCATCCCTCTCCACCATACTATTAATCAAAATACTAGGATCAGACAGCAAAATCACTGTACCGCTGCCCACCGGCAACGCGGCCCCAACCGGCAATAACCCCCTCGGTTCATCTTCATCATCCACACCATCTTCATCAAAATCAAGGAAGCCAGTCTCGGACGACCATGCAAAAACCTGATCTGAATCCACATTTAATAGCGCTGTGGCATGGTTAAGCACCACTGTTTCAATCCCGATTTCAGCCAATGCCATGCTAAAATCAGTCACCTTGGGCAACCACTGATTTCTATAGCAAAATAAAGGGTCAAGCAACGGTTTCCCGCTAAATTTGGCGGTCAACCCCAGCCTTTCAGTTACCTCGTTACCGTAGCCATAGTCATCCGCCAATATAAGGATGCCGCCGCTACGCACGAATTCCTCAATCCTTTCCAAACTATTCTCTCCATACTGAGAATACGGGATTTCTACCAGAATGGTGTTCTCTGGTTCCGCCGTTGCATCCGATAAAGACTCGGTCCAGACCACATCCAGATCATCCGAAAAATCGCTCAGACCGTTCCAGAAAGGGTTGGTCCGCATAAAATCCTGTATGGACGGGTAGAACCAGATAGTGAGGAGAGAGGTGATAACTACAAGAGAGAGCGCAAGCCCTGCCACATTACGAACGCTCATGAGCTATCGACTCCTCAACCTGTCGATTCAATTCCCGGCTCTTATCGATGTCCACGGCCTCCACTGAGCTTTTCGAATACAACAACCTCTCAATAAGCCGGGTAAATCGATACAGGTAATTAAAAGCAGGTCCAAGCTTAGGCCCGGATTGTAGCATGAATTCCCTATATGTTGTCTGTGGCTTCAGCACCGCGCCAGTAAAATCCTGTATCAGCCCAAGAAGCTTGGTGTACATACTGAATATAAATCGCCTGTCTTTGTTCTCTTCGATATCATCTATGGTAACCTCACCACTCCCCTCATCACTAATATCCTTCCCCAGCTTCATTAATGCCGTTGTTGGGACGGGCGCTGTCACCCCTGGTCCGGCTCTACGCCTCGCCTTTCTGCTTCTCAATCGTTTCCCCGACACTATCATCACAGGAACAATGACCAAAACAACGAAGAAAATCGCAATCGGGTTGATGGCTATCACATTCCAGGAAGACCCGGCTCTCGCAATCCACGGACTCTCCGGATATACCTCAACTTCCAATTCCTCCGACCCGATCAAGCTAATATTCAACCCGGTCTCGATATTAACGGAGAAAGATCCGTCCTCTGCCGTCACGGTCTGCGCATTGTGAGCGCCAAAACTAGCCTCTATCGGGGCATCCGCAAGTGGACCAAGTTCTGAATAGACTTTACCAGATACTTTCAGCCCAAAAGGCATTATGGCCAATTTAGGAGGAGTCAGATCAATCACCGGTACAACAGTTACCACTTCAAAGAAGCTTTCAGCCCTAACTGAAGCATGCCTCTCCTGTGAGGGTGCCACCACCAATAATCGATGTTCTCCCAAAGTGATATCTGGCTTCAACGAAATTATCTGTTCAAAACTTTGCCCCACGCTCACATCAGCCATTAGCCTGCCATCCAGGTATATCTGAAGATTTCTGACTTCCGGCACAGGGTCTTCCCCATAGTCAAATCGCCCCGCAACAGTAGCATTCAGGCCAGGATAGGCTTTACCCTCGATTCCCAACTGGAGATCTGCCGTATAGAAAAGCACCTCTATTACAACAGCGTCACTCTTGGACGCAAGGTACAACCCTATATCGCTGTCCTGGGGATAGTACAGGGCTTCCAGTGTCACCACAGCTACATATTCATACGGGAGTTGTAACTGCCCCTGAAATGCCCCATAAGAATCCGTACGCATCGTTACATAAGGAATCCCATCAAGCAATATGGCCACCTGCCGATCGGCCAGAACATCGCCTTCAGAATTTAAATCCCCCTCAATAGAAATCCAATCTCCTACAAAGCCCACGGTGGTCTCCACTTCCAGGGATATCTCCGTCATACGTAATATGTCCATTAATTCATCAAGAGGCATTTCCATTAATTCATCAAGAGTAACTCCAAGGATATCTAAAAGCGAGGATTCTGGTGTACTCCCTAAGAGATTCTGAAGAAGGATATCTAAAAGCGAGGATTCTGGTGTACTCCCTAAGAGATTCTGAAGAAGTTCCAACAGGATGCGTAAGTCCTCTATCTTACCTTCAAGTTCATCATACGCCCTTCTTAAAGGATCTTCATTCGCATTGTCAGGTACAGCCAGTTTCTCTCTGGCTATGGCAGCAGACGTCTCAATCACCAGCAACTCAGCATATGCCTGCTTCAACCCATCTCTGGTCACCCCCTTCAATTCTTCCATCTCTTCAATCCGAACCTGGCTGGCCAACCAATTCAATTCGTCCAGGTTTACTTCAACTTCAACTATCAATGCGGCGATTTCAACACTCGCCTCCCCGAAACTATCCAGAGAATCCCTAAGCCTATCCGGAACATTGGCAAACGGGCCTTTCTCACGCAGTAATTCAACCCGTTCTGGCACTCTAGTCAAAACATGATTCAACATATCCGCATAGTAGCCCAGAATCGCTATCCCATCATAATAGATATCGGCAGAATCGGGGTCTTCGTGGGGCGTAGCCTCTGCCTCATCTGCCAAAACATTGACAGGCAGAGCAAAGACTAATACTAGCACTAAAACAAACAGGGTGAGCAATTGCTTATGATGCATTACGATCCTACCAGGACATCCCTGGCTCTTAAGACCACTATTACCAAAAATCCCACAAAGAAGGCAAAAGTGAGAGCATTGAGAGTCTTCCTGACTTTCGGGCTGAAGTAGGCAAAAAGCAATGTGACCACCAGGGAGGCGATAACCAGAACAGTGAAATGCGCATCAAGGCTCTTATTATCGCCAATAGCCATAATCACATTGATAACAGAGAAAAGAACAGCGAGTGCCAATATGTACCTGTTGTATATCCTCAGGAAAGCACCTCCAGCTCGATTACTGCTTTCCCTTTTTGATACTCGTCCCGAGCCACCACCACAGGTTTGTTGAACGCTTCGCACACTGCGGTAGCAGCTATAGAGGCCAGAGGGCTGCCTAATGACCTGAAGAACCATACGTTCTCGTATCCAAGTTTTGGTTTGGCAACCTCAACTTTCACTTTATTCTCATTTGCGATAACTGAAACCGATCCGGCTATGTCCAGCATGCCAACTAAAATCGTGGACAACGCTGATTCAATTTCGGTGGATGTGGGCCCTGGCTTTACCTCTAGCCCATCAAGGCAGATTGAACCTGGGGTAGCTACGGCAATGCCCACATCCTGCGGATCCTTGCCATGCCTAACTATTAGTCTGCCCGGAATTCTGTCTTCAAATTTGATGGAGGAATAATCTTGACGTATGGGAACAAGAGCCTGAGAACGACCATCTCTCAGCGAACTGGGAAGATATATTGCCTTTCCACTAAGGCCAAGCTCTTCCAGCAATGCGGCGATATTCTCCATACCTGCCTCAAGCATCATTTGGCTGGCCTCCGGGGAAATTGCAGGCCTGGTGTTAGCGAGCGCAACACAGACAAGCCCAAGCATGATAGAAGATATTGCGATCGCCGTAAAAGGAACTGACTCCACGATGAAGTAGAAAATCGGCGCAAGACATGCTCCAGAGATAGTCAACCCAAGTCCCAGCCCAACATAAGGGTCTTTAACAGAGTATCGATCGAGCATTCCATTTAGCATAACAGGGAACCAATCCTCTCGTATTGATATTAGCCTTGTAATGTCGCTCTGAGTATAGATGATAGCAACCGTTGATCAGGAGATATCTATGACTTGAAGGTGAAATCAATCTCAACTCCCCCCATTAATCAGCCAAGGGTATCTCTTCCACATCGATCCACAAGTGTACTGTGCTATAGGGTTCCGAGTTATCCTCTTTGTAGAGCAGGAACTCTACTTTTTGACCCGTTCCTGATCTAATAGGAGCAAAAACCACCGGTTGTTCCCACTTCTCTTTGTGCTCCAGACTAATCGAGGCTATTCTATCTATCTCTTCTTCGTCTATAGTTACTTCCGCCCGATAGATCATAGGATCGTGTTCTCTGTTAACTATTCCCAGAATAACCGTACCTTTTTGTCCCACCATCAGCTGTGAAGGATAGTCCGCCGCTTTCCCATTTTCTCCAAGTATATAGAATTCTGTAAAGTTCTCGCCCTCTGGCGACGTCTTGACCATGTAGACCGTGGCCCCGATAGCTACTATAATCGCCGCTAACAATACAGAGGTAATCAATTTATCCCATGGGCCTCCACTACGCCAGCCAAAAGTCAGTTGAGAAACCTGACCTTTGAAATCCACTTCAAATCTCTCCCCTAAAGGCAACTTCCATCTTCGCCATACAGCAATCATCGCCAGGGAAACGATCACAGAAAAGACCGACACATGAATAGGCACGGATTTTATACCCCAGGGAGTATAATTCAGCACCAATCCTATTAGAGGAATCAGGGCGATGCTCAAACCGAAACCAAGAGCCACTCGCTCTACACCATCTAGCACACTTTTCCTTGGGA
>JABHWQ010000018.1 GCA_018657655.1 Chloroflexota bacterium
CGTCTTTTCACTGAAATCAAAGCTGCTGTGGGTGATCGCGGTTCAGTCATAGCCGGTACGGGAAGCAATAGTACCACCGAAGCTGTGGCGACAACCAAAGCAGCAGAACAGGTTGGAGTTGATGCCTGCCTGTTGGTGGTTCCATATTATAACAAACCTACGCAGGAAGGCCTTTACCAGCATTTTAAAACAGTGGCGGAGAGTACCAGTCTTCCTTGTATCCTTTACAATGTACCGGCCAGAACGGTAACCAGCCTGGCGGTCGATACGGTGATAAGACTGAGTCAGATCGATAACATCATTGGAATTAAAGAAGCCAGCGGTAATCTGGATCAGGTTTCCAGGATCATTTCTGATAGCATGGAAAGTTTCCTGGTCTATAGTGGCAATGACAATGATACCCTTCCCATCCTATCAATTGGGGGACACGGTGTTATCAGTGTCGCTTCACACCTGGTAGGTAATCAGATGCAAGAAATGATAAAATGCGTTATTGAAGGCAAATTGGAAAAGGCAGCTCAAATCCACCGCGATCTGCTGCCGCTATTCAATTCGATGTTCGTTGTTTCCAATCCCATTCCCATAAAATATGCCCTGAACCATATCGGTTTTCGAGTGGGACAACCAAGGCTGCCCCTTACTGTGCCGGACGAAGTATCGGCAGCTCATATTGAGGCTACTCTTAAAAAATATCGCATTGACCTGCCTGTTAACTAAATGCGTCTCAATACCACGTTTTCATATATATGTGGAATGAATCGCTTGAAAAAAACAGGTGAGCCTTATATAATCTCAGTAGCCGAAAAGAGATGCGCGAAGTTACCGAGTCACAGATCTAAACCAAAGTGAGCAACGGATAGCTTATGACAAAATCCCCATGACATCATAGATAGCTACCCCCTTCAGGATTCCAAATTGGTGGCGTAGATAGTCGCCAATTAGTCAAACTCACAAGGTTTTCTCCCACACTAACGAAGGGAAAGTATTCTTTGCTATGGGGTGCAAATCAGGACCAATACGTAAGATGAGAGTAATTGCAGGGAAAGCCAAAGGTCATTCTCTTAAGTGCCCAAAGGAACCGCATATACGGCCAACCGCAGATTTGGTGCGAGGGGCCATTTTCTCTGCACTAGAGTCTCTTGCAATTAACTGGTCCCCAACTCTTGACCTCTACGCCGGCACCGGTTCTCTTGGTATCGAAGCCTTGAGCCGTGGGGCAGAGAATGCCGACTTTGTAGATAAAAATCCCAAATGCTGTTCCATAATTAAAGAGAACCTGCAACACACCAAATTCCTCGAAAAAGCAAGAGTTTATCGCTTGGAAGCCCGAAAAGCTATCCGTACACTTGACAAGCAATACGGTCTGGTTTTCATGGATCCGCCATATTCTGACCAGACCGCTCAAACAGTACTGAGAGAAGTGGCCGATAGCAGCTTGGTGGGCAGTCAATCCACTATCGTGATGGAGCATTCAAAAAAAGTGCAACCGGAAGCTAGCTATGGGAACTTCCAGATAATGAAAAGCCTCCACCATGGAGACACATGCGTCTCGATATTCCAACAGGAAGGAGACCAAAATTGACCATCGCGTTGTATCCTGGCAGTTTTGACCCAGTGACTTACGGACATCTTGATATTGCCACTCGGGCCTTAACGGTTTTTGATGAAGTGGTCATGGGTGTGTTTGACACACCATCCAAAAACCTCCTCTTCACCACGGAAGAGAGAGTATCTCTAATACAAGAGGCAATTGGCGACATTCCCAACCTACGAGTGGAGTCATATACAAAAATGACTGTCGCCTTCGCTAGACATATAAATGCTAAGGTAATCGTGCGAGGTTTGCGAATGAGCCCTGATTTCGAGCGAGAGTTTGAAATGGCGCTCATGAACAAAAAACAGGATCCGGAAATCGAAGTACTGTGCATGATGAGCAGCGTTCAGTATCAATTCTTAAGTTCCAGCTTGATGAAGGAAGCCGCCAAATATGGTGGATACATCGAAGATCTGGTCCCTGAACATGTGGCTACCGCTTTGAGGCGGAAGCTTGCAACAAAGTAATTATCAACCGAAAATAGACTATAGGAGGAAGTGAAAATGACAATGGTAATCAGCGACGAGTGTATCGCATGTGGAGCGTGTGAATCGGACTGCCCGGTTGACGCAATCTCGGAAGGCGACACCCAGTTCCAGATTGACACCGACAAGTGCGTCGAATGCGTAGGTCATTTTGATTCGCCACAGTGCGTTGATGTCTGCCCATCAGATGCTATTGCAAAGGCATAGTAACATATACCAGTCGGTTCCGAGCAGATCAATACGCGGTGAAGCCGAAGTTCTTTTAACCGAAATAATAGTCAAACAGCAAGCAAATATCATATCCAAACTTCCGTTTTGGTTCGGATATGTTGATAATCCCCCATTTTGACAAAAGAAAATATTCTTTAATCATGGGAGGGAAGTAAGGATGGCTATGAAGATCACCGATGAATGTATTGCATGCGGAGCCTGTGAGTCAGAGTGCCCAGTTAACGCAATCTCAGAGGGCGATACTCAATTTGATATTGACCCAAACAAGTGCGTTGAGTGCGAAGGATACTTTGACTCACAGCAATGTGTCGATGTTTGTCCGGTTGACGCTGTTGAAAAAGCATAGAGGCTGACTGGAAGATACCGCTAACTATCAAGCAGCACCAATTCCAAACAGGTCAGTTTGACCTTTGATTTGGTACTATTTGTATTGGAATACATGGCTATCGAGCAGAAATTTCCATTGGAAAGATTGTCGCTCGGTGGCCATGTGGTGTATATGAGTTATCAACGCTAACACAGTAAATGAATTAGCGCCCCGGTTTTCTTGCCAAGGCTCCTCTGCTCGTTGATCTCGCATATCACCTGTCAGCCTGACACCGGACAATACCCCAGTTCCAACCACAATGATTTCTGCACCTGCTGAGATTAAATCCGCGATGTCTTCCTTTGCATACTTGTGATGGTTGGCCAGCCAACGGCCGAATCTCCTTCGTCTCACTGTGCCTTCGGGGAAAATCACCACATCCCTCATCCAGTATTTTGTCCCGCCAATCGTTATCACACCAAAGTTAAAGCTATCGATTTTAACCACTGCTCTCACCCCCACTGAAAGTCTTCAATAGCACCACTGACCTTTTCTTTCTGGTATAATTCAAACGATCAGACCCATACCTTGATGAGCATGATATCCCGCTTAATAGGTAAAGTCAACAATACAAGCTATGACACCAGACAAACCTCTACTCCTGCTCTTCGATGGGCACGCCCTCATTCATCGTGCCTTTCATGCGCTCTCCGGGCTCTCCACCAAAGGTGGTCAACCCATAGGAGCAGTCTATGGTTTTACTTCTATGGTCCTTAAGACACTAGACGAATTCAAGCCTTCATACTGTGCTGTATCCTTCGATAGCGCCGCACCCACTTTCAGACACGTTCAGTTTGCAGAATACAAAGCTCATCGTCCCAAAGCGCCCGATGAGCTTATTTCCCAATTCGGACTGGTTCGGGAACTTGTGCAAACTTTAAATATTCCTGCCTTTGAGATCGATGGATACGAAGCCGATGATATACTCGGCACGCTTTGCACGCAGGCCGAAACACTGGATATCAACACGATCATCGTTACTGGCGATACCGATATTTTGCAGCTCGCCTCACCCAATGTTCGGATTCTTCTGCCTCGTCCCAGGAGACCGTTCAGCGATACGCAACTCTACGATGAGGCAGCCGTTCAAGAACGATACGGCTTAAAACCTAAACAACTCACCGATTTGAAGGGCCTGATGGGCGACTCATCGGATAACGTCCCAGGAGTGCCCGGAATCGGTGAGAAGACTGCATCGAAGTTGCTCAAGGAATTCAATACCATTGAAGAGATATATCAGCAATTAGACAAGGTGACTCCGCCCAAACTACGAGAAAAACTGCAAACTAATGAGGAAGCGGCGAGGCAAAGCAAAGAGCTCGTAACAATCGTCACCGATGTCCCTTTGAGCCTTGATCTCCCCGCCTGCCATATTCACGATTACGATCGAGAGAAGGTTGTCGAGTTGTTTCGCACCCTGGAATTCTATAGTCTGCTGGACAAACTGCCCGGACTTCCAACTGCTGAAGCACAACCCGCCATAACCACCAAAGAAATAAGCTCGACGGACTATCGAATCGTCAATACCACTGAAGCTCTCGATGAACTGGTAAAGGGCCTCTCATCAGCCAAAGCCGTAGCGATCGATACTGAGACCACCAGTACAAATTCCAGACACGCAAGTTTGGTAGGCATCTCGCTCTCCGCCAATGAGGGAAAAGCCTGGTACATACCGGTTGGTCACAAAGGAGACGGATCACAGCTTTCCTTATCGCAGGTTTCTGATAAACTGCATCGCATTTTCGCAGATCCCAAAATTGGTAAAACAGCTCATAACGCCAAATACGATTTGGCCGTGCTCTCAAGACACGGATTGGAAGTACGTAATATTGATTTCGATACCATGATCGCTGCACATCTTCTGGGAGAAAAGGCACTGGGATTAAAGCAACTCACTTTCAGCCGACTCGGAATCGAGATGACCCCCATCAGCACCCTCATCGGATCAGGAGCCAAGCAAATATCCATGGCCGATGTCAGCACCGTTCAGGCCGCAGAATATGCTTGTGCCGATGCCGACATGACGGGCCGATTAAGTAGATTATTTGCACCGGAGATGAAAGACTATGGTTTGTGGGACCTCTTTGCTGATGTTGAAATGCCCCTTATGCCAATTCTCTATCAAATGGAGACAAACGGTATAGCCCTGAATTCCGGCTTGTTAGAGGAAATGTCTCAGGAGCTTACCCAGGAAATTGGCAAAATCGAAAGCGAGATCTACACGTGGGTAGGGCACGAGTTCAAAATCAACTCCAGTCAGCAGCTTGGGA
>JABHWQ010000341.1 GCA_018657655.1 Chloroflexota bacterium
CATAACCGCGTGGTGGACCGATGATACCGAACCGGCACAATTCATGAGGGATCGTTTGAACGCGAATCACTCTGAATCAGAGGCTGCAGAGATTATGAGGGATGGCAGCGCATACGGGGCGATTGATGCGGAGTACCAAATGGTTGAAATTATAAAAAACGCAGTTGAAGCAGTAGGGGCAGATAATTTCAATTCCGAGGCCCTCTATGAAGCTGCCATATCTTACGAGGCCGTAGCGGATGGTGTTGCTCGGGCCTCTTTCACCGATACCAAGAGAGCCTCCCTCGACCTCTTGCCGGTATATGAGGCAGATGGTGAAGGGAAAGACCTGATCATGGTTAGCGATGGGACGATTCCGGTAGTTCATGAACCATAAAACTAGGTGAAATGTAAAATACCATAGTTACAACCATTTCTTGCGGGAGTGCTTATATATTGGACAAGGCAAAAGGGGGGCGATCCTGTAGGATCGCCCCCCTTTTTGTTAAGAGACTAAACATAGTGGATTTATTCACAAATCCTTTTCAACCGGGAGGCTAAAACTGAACTTTGAACCTTTATTGAGTTCACTTTCAACCCAGATTGTACCCCCATGTGCCTCCACTATCCATTTGCAGATCGGCAAGCCCAAACCCGTACCGCCTCTCCTGTGAGCCACGCCGCTTTCCAGACGATGAAAGCGATCGAAAACCTTATCCAGTTGTTCGGACGGAATGCCCATACCGTTGTCAATTATACTTATGATAATTTCACCCTCTGACGGAGTGACTTCCACACTTATCTTTGTGCCCTTTTCAGAATACAACACTGCATTGGTAACGAGGTTGGTCAGGACGGTCGAGAGGTGCTCTTCGTCAGCGTAGATACTTGGCAAATTCGGGGAAATGTTGACTTCGAGCTGTCTTTCATTGGCTATTGTTCTCAATTTGCTGACTAGCCGACCAACAAGGACAGAAACTCTACAGTTGGTTTTCTGCATCTTTGTTATTCCAGCTTCCAGCATCGACATCTTCTCTAAGTTCTCAATTACATGAGTGAGTGCATCTGATTCACTACTAATGGTCTGAAGGTAATCCAGTTGTGTTTCAGCATCCCAATCTGCGTCCGCCAGTGCTAGAGTTTCAGAGAGTCCCTTGATCACCGTAAGCGGGGTGCGGAGCTCGTGAGACACGCTCGCCAGAAGTGCACTCCTGAGTCGATCGATTTCCTCTAATTCTCTGGCGCGAGACGCTGCTTCCTCTGCCTGCTTACGTTCAGTTACGTCCTCATATATTGCAACTATTTCGCCCGCCGGCAATCTATAGATATGATTCTCTCTCCAACTTGCCAATCGCTTATCACTATAAAATGAAGTGGGAAGGGATTCTGATTGGCCAGTTTTCCACACTCTTTGGAAGACATCAAATAATCCGAATTCTTTTATTCCCGGAAATATCTCTGTAACGCGCTTGCCGATCACCTCTTCACGACGTATATTGTCAATCTTTTCCCCGGATCGATTGAAATCTTTGAAGATGAAATCTTCGCCATCATCGACTGTTTCATAAACAGCTACACCACTACTCATGTTCTCAAAAAGCTCTCTGAAACGAGACTCACTCTCTTGAAGAGCTTCCTCTGCTTTTTTACGCTCGGTGATATCCAAAATGATGCCCTGATAGTGGGTTACGTTTCCTTTCGAGTCTCGCCGGATATATGTCCTGTCATCAATCCACCTGGTCTGGCCGTCCTTGGCGATGATGCGGTATTCCTGAGTGAATTCGGTCCTCTCCGGGTCTTGGCCATAGGTTGAGACTTCTGTGCCCACTCGCTCTAGATCCTCTGGATGGACCACTGTGGCATAGGGCACTGTACCTGACTTGAAGTCCTCTGCGCTGTGCCCAAGCAACTCCACTACATTCTCAGACGCATATTCAACAGGCCACCCTACCTCGTTTTTCCAGAGAAAGATAACCGCGGGACTGTTATTGATAATGTAGTAAGATTCCCAGAGTACCTCTTCTGCTTTCTTCCGTTCCGTGATGTCTGCCATACTCACAAGCACGAAATCACTGCCGCCTACGTGCAAAGGCGTCGTGGACATGAACAAATACAGGTCTGTCGGTCCATCACTATGGTCAATTGTGATTGGCGCCTCAACACGATAATGGGCTTTCCTGGTCTTGAAAGTGTCCAAAACAGTTTTGCGAACGATGCAGTTTTTGCAGTCGATTCCAAAACCGCATCCTTTTGGATCATCCATAGCATTGATGCACCTGAGCGATTCACCACCGCGGAGTCCTATAATCTCTTCATGCGAACGGCCAGTCTTTGCCAGTGTTGTCTGATTGGCCTTGTGAATCCGGTGATCTTCATCAAC
>JABHWQ010000017.1 GCA_018657655.1 Chloroflexota bacterium
CACCGGCCATGGCCAGTCCGGACGCTCGTTCCACGGCGTTTTCATCGAGTGGCAAGCGGATGGAAATGACTGTGCCCGGACTCTGCTTTTTGATTTCGACCACGGCATTCAAAACGCTTTCAGAGTAGGCCAGCTCTACCAATGGCACTCCCTCGATCTCTTCCAGAAAATCTTTTTGAGGATCGAACCTGACAATCAGGTGTTCTCGATGTTCGGTCAGAGGCCCCCGGGCTTCTTCGTACTCAGCGACTGCCAAGGTGCTGAGGGTCCCCGCAGCTTTAGCAATGGCCTGCCTGGTGGATTCACCCATCATTCCTACCGGGGGGATATCAAGGATGATTGGTATTTGTATATCACGGAATGGCAGCGCTTGGGTGATCAGGTTGCCGTCATCATCGAACTCAAGCCTCTCCGGTCGTCTGCCCAGTTCTATCACTGTGCTGATGTATTCACGGCCATGAATACCATCGCGGGTTGGTCGCACAATTTCGGACATGTCGGTCCACATCTGATCAAAACCGGGACCACTGAACGGTCCACGATATCCCGCGCCTGATACAGGTATCTTGCCCGTCTCCGATTGTGTCCAAATACTCGAAATGAGATCGGGCTTCCAATAATCATTGCCCATTGCATCGAAGCGCGAATTACGGGTTCTGGTAAGAATATTGGCTTTGCATTCTTGAATACAACGCAAGCATCCCATGCACTGGTAGTCGCCCGGGTCCAGAATTTGAACGTGGTCAAATCCCCGCGTCTTGTTCACATCGTAAACACATGCATCGAGTTTGACGCAGAGCCTGCAATGAAGGCATGGTTTAGTCTCCATAGTACAGTACTTAGAGATTGGCTCGAATCTTGGTGCACTTGGTTGAACATTCACATGATATTTCTTTGGCATTGCTAATCACCTTATTTACTTCGCTTGATTTTCGAAATACCCTCAATCTGACTAAACTGCTTGTTTGACCGACTTCATGGGATTAGGCCCCAGTGGTTTGACCATCTTGGCCATTTCTTCGGCGAATGTCATAAACTCTGTGGCTGAAAGATTCTGGCCTTCGACTACTCCCAGACGATCACTTTCTATCCCGGCCTCATCAAGGAGGGATCGGGCGTATTTGACGCGGTTTTCAGCGCGCACACTCCCGACCATGAACTGGCATTCATCTTTGGGGCAAACAACCAGCATAACCCCATCGGCTCCCTCTTCTATGAGTTTGATAAAATAACCAGGCTCCACTTTGCAGCTACAGGCCAGCATGACGAACCTTGATTTGAATCCGTTGCCTTTTTTGGTTCCTTCCGGCAGATACTCGCCCTCAGCCAGGCCACGCCCGCAATAGAGTAACGTAATCTCTGGTTCATAAAACTGACTCATTTGTGCTATGTACCTCCGATTGCATCGTAGTATGCTAATGTAATGGGTAAGTAATAGGAAACCGTTTACCTACATATCAAAATGGTAAAACACAAGGATGAATTTGTCAAGAGTGTTATCAAGTATATTTCGGTGGAAAGGGGGTTTGCAGATTATCGGGTGATTTAGATAGGATCACAAATATTTTTTGGACTCTTGATGAAATGATGGTGGAGCAATTGAGTGGATACGATGCCAACCAGAGACATCTCATCACGTTCGCCGAGGTTTTTGCCCGTTGCTTTATTCAGCAGGATTTCTACTTTCTTGGGGTCGAAATAGCCAAACTCTTCAATAGACTCTCTGGATAACAAGGAAGAATCAATACTTTCCGGAGTGGCTACAAAGCACTGACTGATGGGAGCCCTGTATGGCTGTTTTGCCCTTTCGGTTATGGAATTGGGCAGCAGGTCTTTATAAGTTTGTTTCAAAATATATTTCTCGTTTAGTGAGTTAATCTTGTATTTGGGAGGAAGAGTGTTGGCGAATTCAACAACCCGGTGATCCAGGAAGGGGAATCTTCCTTCGACGGAATGTCCCATCATCATTCGGTCTCCTTGTGATGAAAGGAGATAACCGGACATGAACAGTGACATCTCCAGATACTGGGCTCTGCAGAGGGGGTGCCATCTTCTGATATCGGGATCGGTGTATTGGTGCAGATCCTGGAACAATTGGTCTTCGTCGAATAATTCCCGATACTGATTTGTGAAAAATCGTTTTATGTGGGAAGTGTTTCCCCATCGGAGCAGGTGCGAATAAAAGACGTTGGCTGTATCCGTCAGACCTTTTTTAAAGAAGGATTGCCAGAAACTGCTCGCCCTGGAATCCCGGGATATGTACGGATAGAGAGTTGAAAGAAGCAAAGGCCGCATTTTGGATTCCGGTTTAGCTGCCCAGAATCGCCTTATCTTGTCTTCTTTAAAGATGTTGTACCCCCCGAAAATTTCGTCTGCGCCCTCTCCGGTGAGAACAACTTTGATGTTGTCTTGGCGAACCAACCCGGAAAGCAGGTAAAGGGGGGATGGCGCCGTTCGAATCATCGGTTTTTCAGCATACCGCACGACATCGGAAAAAGCTTTTCCGATAGTATCGTAATTGGCTTCGATGATGCGGTGATCGGTATTCAGATGGTTTACCATTTCCATTTGGTACGAGCGTTCATCGAATTCGGTGTCTTTAAAAGCCACAGAGAAGGTAATTAGATCGTTGTTATGGTACTTCTTTACGAGTGTTGAGATGATAGAGGAATCGAGTCCTCCACTTAAATATGAAGCTACTGGAACATCGGCGCGCAAGCGAAGGGTTACCGCATCGTAGAGTAGTTCTCTAAGCTGCTCGGTGTAGTAACTCAAAGGCTTGTCTTCATAGGCTCCCTGATCGGGATATTGCAGTTTCCAGTACTGCCGTGTCTCAATTTTTTCGGGCGATACCGTGATGAAGTGCCCGGGGGCCAATTCTTTAACATCTTTGAACACTGTTCTCGGAGGGATGTTTACCCACAGGGTGAAAATCTGATCGAGTCCGGAAGGATCGATTTCTGCCTGTAGATCAGGATGGCAAAAGAGAGCCTTCATTTCCGATCCGAAAAGAAACGTTCCGTCATCGAGAACCGAATAGAAGAGAGGACGAATACCAACCCTGTCTCGGGCGAGCATCAATTCGTTGCGTTTTTCATCCCAGAGTGAAATGGCGAATTGCCCGTTGAGGTGCTGCAGGAAATCTTTACCGTGTTCCTCATACAGGTGAACTATCACCTCGGTATCGGTATGGGTGTAAAAGCGGTGGCCTTTTGACTGAAGGACCTCACGAAGTTCGACGTAATTGAATATTTCCCCGTTGAATATTACGCAGACGGTTTTATCCTCGTTGTATATCGGTTGTATTCCGCCTGACAGGTCGATGATGCTCAAACGACTATGCGCGAGCCCGATACTCCCCGAGGTATGAAAACCCTCTTCGTCAGGTCCCCGGTGCCGGAGAGATCCGCTCATCCTTTTGAGTATAGACGGATCAATCGGACGATTGGTGACTCGGTTGTATATGCCTGCAATTCCGCACATTATTCTGTTCTACTTATACTGGTGTACTATGATGAATCATCGAGAGCACCGTGTCAAGTTATGTGGCGTACCAACACGATGGAATTCTGATTAGTATGATCGGTGTTTTGGGTTCAAAAAGGTTTCCCAAAGTGATTGGGAAGCCTGGAAAATCCGGGGTTGGAAAATGTTTTTTAGCCTGTTATAATGTCAAGGAACAAAAGACCTTTAAGCCAGTTCTGTGAGACTGGCAAGGGAGAAGAAAATATATGTGCTCTCTGGCGATGCAAAATCGAAAGAGTCGGTGTAAAAAATAAATTCCTCTTGTTGAATTGATAGCAAGAGGAATTTTTTTGTGCCTGAATATCAGTAGGCCATGTTTGGTTAAGAAAAAAATCGGAGGTCTGCAATGGATATAGTCAAAGTTATACCCTGTCTGGACATGTTGAAAGGCAGAGTAGTCAAGGGAGTGCATTTTGTCGATTTGCATGATGCAGCCGATCCGGTCGAGGCAGCAAAGGCATACTCAGAAGGTGGCGCAGACGTAATCGCGTTTCTGGATATCACTGCAACCATAGAAGGCAGACGAACGATGTTTGATGTCCTCGAAAAAGTTGCAGCAGTAGTAAAAACTCCGTTGGCAGTTGGCGGGGGTATCAAATCTATCGAAGACATTGAACAGGCCATGAAATCGGGCGCAAGCTTTGTTTCCATTTCCAGTGCGGCTTACCGGGATGCGGATATGGTAAAAGAAGCGGTCAAACAAATTGGGTCGGAAAAGATAATAATTGCCATCGATGCCGATGAGAACAAGAGTCTCCCTTCACAACGCGAGGTCTATATTGATGGGGGCCGTACCGCAACAGGTAAAGATGCAGTGGAATTTGCTAAAGAAATGGCGGCTATTGGAGTTGGTCAGATACTTCCTACCAGCAAAGCGACAGATGGCACAAAAGCCGGATTCGACTTACAACTGACGCGTTCCATAGCCGATGCCACGGGATTGCCTGTGATTGCCAGTGGTGGAGCGGGGACACTGGAGCATTTCTACGAAGCTGTTGCCGAGGGGCATGCTCAGTCCGTGCTGGGCGCTTCGGTGTTTCATTTCGGTACTTTCACCATTGGTCAGGTTAAGGAGTATTTGAAATCGCGCGGTATTACAGTTAGTTCTTAGACTTGGTTTCAGGGGTTGATTCAACAAACGAAAAGGAAGGGAGATACATATGCCAAAACGAGATGACATTAAGAAGGTAATGATAATAGGGTCAGGCCCCATCGTGATCGGGCAGGCATGCGAATTCGATTATTCCGGAACGCAGGCGTGCAAGGCCTTAAGGGGATTGGGATATGAGATCGTTTTGGTGAACTCCAACCCTGCAACAATAATGACTGA
>JABHWQ010000409.1 GCA_018657655.1 Chloroflexota bacterium
GGAATGACGACTGTGGCTTACGCTTCGGTTACGTTCGATGGCCGAGGCTTCGGGCATGAGTTATGCATGCGGGATGAAATCGTGCCGGACCTTAAACGATTGACTGAAGCGATTCAAATAGAAGGTGGGGCAGCTTCGATCCAACTGGGCCATTGCGGCTTTTCGCCAGCAGGCGAGAGATAGGCAAGACGCTTACCAGTGCTTCCCGGAAACTCTGCATGTTCCGCATGTCTATCTGCAAGCAGATGACTCACCAAGAGATAGCGGAGAAGATCGAAGATTTTGCCAGATCGGCCAGACAAGCTAAAGAAGCCGGGTTCGACTCTGTAGAAATCCATTCCGGACATGGCTATTTGATGAGCCAGTTCCTTTCGCCATGGACTAACCACCGTAAAGATAAATATGGGGGTAGCCTCGATAGTCGACTGCGTTTCGAAACTGAGGGAGCGAGTGCTCTCGTTCCCAGTTGCGGACTTACGTCCCGAACACCTCTATATATGATGCGAGGGAATGTGCCAATGCAGAAATGGCAGGAAATCAAAGTAATCCATTCATGAGCCTTGGGTTGCTAATGTTCGGACGATTCATGGCTGAAACCTATCCTTTCGAACCGATGTATTTGCTGGAAGGGGCCCGCAAAGATCAAAGATGCAGTCAACACACCTGTGATGTATATTGGAGGCATTTGGCCTCTTGCTAAGGAAGCTCTGAATGAGTGGTGACTTCGGGGGTCTGGGGGGGGGGGTCCCCCAGATATAAAAGTTCCCCAAGACTGGGGGATACAGGGGGTTGATCAGAGGTTCCCTAACATGGAACCAGCGATGAATGATGGCTTTGAATTTGCAGAAATTGGCCGAGCCACGGTAAGAGATCCTGATTTTGTAAAACGATTGCAGTCAGGTGAAATAGCCGAATCTGATTGTGATCATTGCAGGCGGTGCATCGCTGCGATGGATGCTGGAGGGGCTCATTGTGTCTGTGATGAAATGGAGCCTATTACGAAATAGCTACTTGAAATAATCAATCGAAAATAGTAATATGACTGACTGAAGGGTGTTTTGATCGTTCAATCAGCTTTAACGTACAATCAAACAACGATCATCTCATATTTGATTATCCCCGTAAGCATTAAGCATTATGTCTTATAGTGGAAACGATAGATATTGATAAAATCAGTTTACTAGCCAAAAGAAAATATTATCAAAACTAATAAACAAGGAGGTCTAGATTATGAAGAAGATGGTGTGTTTCCTAGCAATCTTAACACTGCTTATGGTGGTAGCCTGTGGTGGAGATGATGATACTGAAGAGCCTACTGCAACCCCGGAACCAACTCAAGCAGAAAGCCCGACTCCCACTCCTGAACCAACTACTGATCCGAATCAAACGCCTACCCCCGAGCCTACGGTGGAACCTACACCACCTACACCACCAGTTACGCACGAACCTACAGTGGAGCCCACGGTAGCGGCTGGTACCGATTCTGTTGAGTTAGTATTGGCAGATGTCTTGCCAAACCTTGTAGTTGCATTCGCCGAAGTTGACGGAACTTGGCAAGGTTACACCGGACCAAACGCCGAAGTACTGGACACCCTGGAGGCAGGTGAGGGTTATTATTGGTATTCATCAGAGAATATTGCTTTGGGAACAAATGTCCTTTCTCCAATGTGGAACATAGTTGCATGGACGTCCAATACTGGTCCTATAGCTACTGCACTTGATGGGTACGAACAGGCAATCCCATTTGTAATAAGTCCAGATGTTCAAGCTCAGCAGACATATTTATATATGAGTTCAGCAGTCGATCCCCTAGCTGTGATTCCTGTGGGGCAAACCTACACCGTCGTTGTGGTCGATCCGGGCGACCCGCGTCCGAATTGGTCTACTGACACCAGATAATTAGGGAAGCTCTGATCAAGGCACCTAAAATATCTTTTTGGGCCTGTTGTTGCTGAAGAAGTGCTTCACAAGCTCGATTGTTGTGATATTCTGATCTGATTTCCCTCTTGTGGAGGGGGAAATCCTCAATTTCAGGCAGACTAACCCCTTGTCATCAACAAGTCTTTGCGAACCATATACAGATTGGCCAGGGCGAAAATACTGAACACCTGTGCCGCATTCTTGAGTAAACCCTTGTATCTGACCTTCCTGTATCCCCATAGATGTTTGACCACTAGAAAGGCGTGTTCTCCTTTGGCCCGTGTCCGATTCTGTTGATGATTCCAGTCCTTGTCTTTTTGAGTCAGTGGATGCCCTTTTGTGCCTTTACGATCAACATGCCACTCGATGCCCTGGGATTCGAACTCCTGGCTCTTTCCGGTATTGGCATAAGCCTTGTCCCCATAAACAGCCCTTTCTTCTCCGTGAAGCAGATCATCCATTACCTGTGAGTCATGTACTCCAATATCGTCACACCGGCAAGGACCTTTGACAATTGTTACAAGGTAGTCTCAACACAAACTGGGTTTAGTCCCTGTACCTCTACGGAATGGTGGTCCATCGACCCCGATTTGCCTTTCCCTGTGGAAGTAATAGATAATATGCCTATCGGGTTAACTCCGCATACCCTTCTTTGGATTAGGATGAACCCAAGCCAATTTTGAATGTTTAGCGATTCCATATAATTCCTCATAAGTCGGCCCTAATCTCTGTGTTCTTAGTCCAAGAACTGTCTGAAAC
>JABHWQ010000411.1 GCA_018657655.1 Chloroflexota bacterium
GTGCCTGATCTTGAAACAGCGAGTTGGAATACGAATCGCGAGCGAGCAATCTTTATATGCCGGTATTTAACTGACCAAACATTCTGTTTGGTCAGCGGGGGAGACGTTTACCCTTGACAAAGGGAGTCCTTATAGGTGTTGTACTGCCTCTCTGGTTAGAGACATATACACCTCGCCCAACAATCTTTAGAATTCGGACAACAAGTTTCTCTGTAAACGTTGGATTTTCTATAATATCAGAAACATCTCGTATTTGAGTATTTAGGTCATGAGGGTTCCAAAAGATAGTGCTATATTGGTTTACATCAAAATGAATACGGTCTTTAGCTTCATCATTGTCTTCACACGTATGGATGACCGGTTTGCCTGCGCCGTACGCCATGCCCGATTCCCAATAAACCCCTCCTCGAACTCCCTGTTTTGGCTTGCCATCAGTAACAATTTCTGATCTGCAGGTGAAATCTGCTATCACAAAACGAGACTCGTTAATGAGTGTTACTATTTGATCCATGATAAAACCGCTGAATTCCTCTTGGTCAACAATTATTGGCCGATATCCACAATATTCAACTGCTGCACAAATTGATTTGCGATAGTCTTGAGTTGGTCCACCAAACCACATAGCTATAAAAGCAGTATCGCTAGTGATGACTTTATGTTGCAATTCTTCAAAACGAATCCAACCCTTTGCCGTGATTTGTGCTTTATGAAGACCACTTGGAGCATCAATATAACCAATTTGAGTTAGTAACTCAGCCAATCCGCGTAGTTCGTACTCATCTTTTGCGGCAATTATAGAAGTCAATTCAGGACTGGTAGCGGAGAACTTTAGGCCATAGTTAGTTCCTGCATTTCTAGCATATGCAATTAGAAGCGCATCCAGTTTCTCACTAATAGTATGAGGAAAACCCATTGTTGTAAGATTCATGAACCATTCTTCGTTTTGGAAACCCGTATTACCTTGTGTTAAACGTGCAATTCTACCATTATTGAATTCGCTCCTGATCCATGCACTTATAAGAGGGCGAGCTATATCAAATGCTTCTGATAATTTATCATCTGCCAGAAAAGTAGATATCTCAAAGTTTCCACACCTTGTGCATTCGCAAAACATGAAGGCGGGACGATCGAGAATTAAATGGTGTTGTTCCAGATATTTCTCATTGCATACAGGGCAAATATCTGACTCGCTTGTCTCTTTCATTATTTACATACCCTATTTATTGAACTTCCCGGATACAACTGAGGCAGTACAACGACAGAATTCAGGAGCACAAAGGGCGATTGCGAAACAAACCTTTGCGCCCACTTTCCTTTTTGCCATTGTAGCAAAACCATTGAATCAAAACCAACCCTCTTTAGGGCGCAAAGTTGAAAAGGAACAATTTTCGGGAATGAGCCAAGGCGCAAGGGAGACCGCCCCTTTGTGTCGCCTGGAATGACTGGTTATACCTTGCCTCGATTGTGGTTGGAAAGTGCTAATTGAACTCGTATTGCCCGTTCAACTTGCCACATATCATAACGAGAAATCTTCCCCATCTGATTTATCATGCGTAGTTTGCTGACAGTGATAAGTTGGTCTGTTATAGCTTTGTTTAGCTTGCCATTGATGGTGCCTGTGGCCCTTGTACATGCTCTTATGGTAGGCGATGCGTGGCCATTCATAATCGAAGGAGTTGAAGTACAAATGGCATTCCTTGAATTGGAACTCTGTATTACCACTGGGCGTGCTTTGGCCTTGCTTGTACTTGGAGACAAAACCGAAGTTAGCCTTACCGATGAGCGTCGGATCAACTGTATACGCACCCGAGGGGGAGTCGATCCACCCGCCGGAGGGCGATTCGAACCTTCACTCAGGCAACTGAACGAATTTCGCTACAAAACATGCATAATAATATATATCGTCCCCGCCGACAACGTTCAGCCTTGGTTCATTGGTAATTTTGTAGAGGCGCCGACCTGTAGCATAAACGTTTCCTGTGCTATCCATCGCAATATCCACAAAGGATCCATCAGTGATATTCTCATCTTCATGTTTGGAGAAGGATGACCAAATCTCACGCCCTTGACTATCATACTTCACTACGGTTCTATACCAACCCGCAGCGTAGACGTTGCCTGCTTCATCCAAGGCAATGGCCAAGGGAGAAGAGGGAAGTGGCTCCGGTGAAAAGGGCACAGACCAGAGTTGATTACCATTTGTATCATACTTGGCAATATACCCTACGCTCTCATCATCATCCTCAGCCGGATCCCCGACATATATATTACCTTCAGCATCACAAGCGAAAGCTCTTCCACCCATGGGGACATCCCAGAGCATGTCTCCCTCACTGCTATACTTGACTGTGCCCGCTTCACCGGAGACATAGATACTACCCTGATCATCCGAGACAACGGCTCGTGCCCGATACCCCGTACCTTTATATTGATACCGCCTGCTCCATAGTTCATTGCCCTCGCTATCGTACTTCGTTGTCAGGTAGAAACTCACCTTTCCTTGTTCCGAATATTTGTATTCCGAGCAGATTTGCGTCTCACCAGACCCTGCAGCAATTACGTTGCCGGATCTGTCAATAGCTATGCAGATGCCATGGCTGCTATAGTGGAAGCACTCTGCATCAGGGGGGAATTCATAACGATCTACCCAAAGATCATTACCATAATTATCATATTTGATGGTCACGCGGTCATATCTTTCACCATCAATATCCTTGCTCCTACCAGTAACATAGGAGTTTCCTAATTCATCTACAATTATCGCGAAAGACTCGTCCGTGCCCTGATGATCTGGACCATTGTATTGCTTTGACCAACCGTCGTATCGTCTTTCCCACACTACATCGCCTTCGCTGTCATATTTGATGGTGATATAGTCGCCATTGACTGTTCCATTTACATATATATTGCCTTGCTTATCTGCAACTATATCGTTTCCAGTAAACCCGTCTTCTCTGGATTCCCATAGCTTCGTTCCTTCGCTGTCATATTTTACAGTGGCATCATCTCCAGTGGCGTAGATAAACCCTGCCTCATCAACTGTGATAGCATTGCTTTCCAGCCACTTCCCTCTGCTGTAGTCGTGATTCCACGCCTCAGAAACCGGGCCTTCTGTTATGGTGGTCCCGCGTTCAAATTGTTCCCTCGTGCTCTCACCACATCCGGCAAAAATACTTCCTGCAACCAGCCCCAATATGACAGTTGAAACCAATACTCGCAAGGACAGACCGAGCGGCGTATTGTGACTGGATAGATGATGTTGTTCCGTTGCGATGGTCTTCATGAGTGACCTCCATATCTATGCTGCCGTAGCGTCATTCGATGATCCCTCCATAAAGATAGAGGTCTCAATGTCGAAGACGTTCTTGGATTGCTGACGATATTAACACAAAAGGCCAGCTTTTGCTATGAGAGAAAGGTCATGGAGCAGATACCAAGGAATCGGGCCAAGTAAAATACCCAACCCGATTCCTTCCCCGACCTTTCAGAGAATCCGTGACGTCTACCCTGCGACTGTTCCTAGTTATGAATCTTGATGTTACCGCCGCCGATGGCTGTGGTGGGATCAGCATCCTCCTCAGCGCCCATCTGGTTGTCATACACTATGACGTCTCCATTATCCTTATCCCAGATCTTGATGCGAAACAGGTCTGTATCGGTGCTCGGCGTCAAATCTTCATCGATGGCAGAGAGCATAAAGCCGTAGTTGCCCTGGCCATTGATGGTGCCCGTGCCTTTGTACATCGCCTTATGGTGGGCGATGACCATCCATTCATAGGTACCGGAATGGAAGTTCAGGTCACCTGCCTGGAACTGAAACTGGGTGTTACCTTCAGGGGTGCTCTGGCCTTTCTTGTACTTTGAGACAAAACCGAAGTTGGCTTTTCCGGTCAGCGTCGGGGCCGCCGCATACGCCCCCTCAGGGGAATCGATCCAGCCTCCGCCAGTGACAAATCCGCCCTCGGGATCATAGATCACCGCATAACGGAATTCGGCGGTTGCTGTTCCGCCCTCGTCATCCTCCACGGTCAGGATAACAGTGTACACCCCTGCCGCTTCATAGGTATGATCGCCAGTTACGGTACCGGCACCATCCATTTCTGTAATGACGCCCTCAGAGGTGGTACCATCCCCCCAATCCCAGATAGCCGTGTGGGTATCGAGAACTCCCGGATCAGTGAAATCGGCTCTGGCGGTGATTTGAGTATCAATTTGTGTGGGCTCAACCGGAGCAATGATCTCATCTAGAGCAGGGGCAACATTCATAACATGAACGGTCACAAAGTCATAACTGGTTCGACCATATTCATTGGTAACTTTGAGAATTACATAATAGACGCCGTTATCTGTATAGATATGAGAAGTTGTTAGCGCGCCTGAGGCAGTCGTTCCATCGCCGAAGTTCCAATTGATGGTGTGGGTGTTTGAACATGAATCAGTGAAGCTGCCAGTGAAGTGTGCCTCTTCCCCTTCATTTATCGTGATTACGGATGGCCCTGCGGCAACGAATGGGAGTTCGGTGAATTCACTCACATCCTGAGAAGGCAGGAAAGCAGAATCTCCCGTGAAGGAAGCATAAAGCTCAGGCATGATATCGTCGTATGTTGCGATCTCATCGATAGTTAATGAAGCGGCAGCAATTCCATCTGTACCTGTAGTTGCTTCTACGATCTCAAATCCTATCTGGAATTTAATGGTTTTATCCGGAAGCGGGTTGCCGAATACGTCGGTAAGTATAGCGCCTAGTGTAATTGGGTTCGAACACTGTTCAGATCCATCCTGGATAAAAGTGAGGTTTGTTTTGATACGATTACGCACTCTAAATGTATATCCTTCGGCAGGAATCTCGCTAATGGGCACATTTTCGGCCAGGAAAATGGGAGTGTAACCCATTCCTTGTTCCATCGGAGACACGA
>JABHWQ010000137.1 GCA_018657655.1 Chloroflexota bacterium
GAAGCTTCGTTATGATCTGCTCGGATCCGTACCTCTTCTTGCTCACTAAAAACCCCCTTTCAAATCAGTCCAAGTCTAACATTTTACCTGGACTAGTTTTCGGGGGTCAGGTCACTCATAAAGCTCTATGGGGCGGATTTCGATAAAGATCGAAGTATAGCACTGACGCATGTATTGGGATTCGAAAGGAAAGAATGAATGGTAAGCCTGACCCAAAACATATTTCGACAAGCTATGTTGAACGTCAAAATCTCACCATGAGAATGAGTATGAGGCGCTTTACTAGATTAACTAATGGATTTTCCAAAAAAGTCGAGAACCACGAGTATGCAATCGCTCTTTATTTTATGCATTACAACTTCGCCCGAACTCATAAGAGTCTTTGTAATCCTTATGATCGGACTCCTGCAATGGCAGCAGGAATATCAGACCATATATGGACCATTGAAGAAATCGTTAGCTTGGTTTCAAAATGATACACTACCAAAAAGCCGCATTCCTTGACACAAAAACACTACTTATAATATAGTCTATCATCGGCCCCCTATTTTTTGCAGTTGCAGTTTTTTCTATGCCGCTCCCGTTGGAGCGGATTTTTGACTAAACAATCAGAGGAGATGATATCATGAGAAGCGACGTCACCAAACAAGGTGTAGAGAGAGCGCCACATCGTTCTCTACTGCGAGCACTGGGCTGCGGTGATAGCGATATTAAGCAGCCATTCATTGGAATCGTAAACAGCTTCAATGAGATTATCCCCGGCCATATGCACCTCAAAACCATCGCTGAAGCAGCCAAACAAGGAGTGTACAGCGCCGGAGGCACTCCGTTCGAAGTCAATACCATCGGTGTCTGCGATGGCATAGCCATGAACCATCCCGGCATGAGATTCAGCCTGCCCAGTCGAGAACTCATCGCTGACTCCGTGGAAGTAGTGGTTCAAGCCCATGCATTTGACGCGCTGGTCTTTATTCCCAACTGCGATAAAATTATCCCCGGCATGCTTATGGCAGCAGTCCGTCTCAACATTCCTTCAGTTTTCGTAAGCGGCGGACCAATGCTGGCAACTCGTATGGAAAAGGATAAGTACGTCGATCTGTTCAGTGTATTTGAAGCTGTGGGACAGGTAGCAACCGGACAGATGAGCGAAGCAGAACTGACAGAATTAGAAAAAGTCGCCTGCCCGGGATGCGGCAGTTGTGCGGGCATGTTCACGGCCAACACCATGAATTGCCTCACTGAAGCCATCGGGATGGGGCTTCCGGGAAACGGGACCATTCCCGCCGTGGATTCCCGCCGAATATCGTTGGCGCGCGAAGCAGGCAGAAAGGTAATGGAACTTCTGGAAAAGAATGTCCGTCCATTGGATATAATCACCAAAGATTCGATGCACAATACCTTCACCGTGGATACGGCTATGGGTGGCAGCAGTAACTCGGTGCTGCACCTTTTGGCCCTCGCTTCGGAAGCCAAGATTGAATTTCCACTTGAAGATATTAATAAGGTAAGCCAGCGGACGCCTCACATAGCGAAGTTGAGTCCTGCCGGAACCGATCATATTGAGGACCTTCATTTCGCGGGAGGTATTCCTGCGCTTATGAAAGAACTCTCAAATCTTTTGAACCTTGATGCGAAAACCGTATCCGGCAAATCTGTGGGCGAAATTGTCGCTGAAGCCAAGACTAAAGATACAGACATCATCCGGTCAAAAGAGAACGCCTATTCACAAAGGGGAGGGCTCACTATTCTATTCGGGAACCTTGCACCGGACGGAGCCGTCGTAAAGAGTGCAGCGGTAGCCCCTGAGATGATGGTGCATCAGGGCCCGGCACGGATATTCGATTCGGAAGCCGAAGCCACCGAAGGGATCATGAGCGGTTCGATCAAACCTGGGGAGGTTATCGTCCTGCGATACGAAGGGCCTAAAGGTGGTCCCGGAATGCCGGAGATGTTAACGCCAACTTCCCTGATATCGGGAATGGGTCTTGGAGAGAAGGTAGCTTTAATTACAGACGGCCGCTTCTCCGGAGCAACTCGCGGTGCTTCCATCGGGCATGTTTCCCCCGAGGCCGCTGAGAGAGGACCTATTGCCGCCCTGCAAGAAGGCGATATAATAAAGATCGATATCCCGAATTGTAAACTGGAGGTCGAACTAAACCAATCTGAAATCGAAAAGCGGCTCTCTGAGCTACCGGAATTCGAACCGAAGGTCAAGACCGGCTACCTCAGCCGCTATATTGAAAAGGTGACCTCCGCTAGTACAGGGGCAGTCTTTAAACAATAGCCTGGTTGAGGGGAGACAAAAATGGCAAAATTAAAAGGCTCACAAATACTCTGCGAATCACTCCTCAAAGAAGGGACCGAGGTTGTCTTCGGCTTCCCCGGAGGAGCTGTCTTACCTTTATATGATACCCTGCCACAGTATCCCGATCTGCGACATATTCTGGTACGTCACGAGCAGGCAGCAGCTCATGCCGCAGATGCGTATGCCCGTGTCACCGGAAAGGTAGGGGTCTGTTTTGCAACATCTGGCCCTGGGGCCACTAACCTCGTGACCGGCATTGCCAATGCTCATCTCGATTCTGTTCCTATGGTAGCCATTACCGGACAGGTGGCAAGGCCATTCATCGGGAAAGACGCTTTTCAAGAGATCGATATTATCGGAATTACTGTACCTATCACTAAACATAGTTACGCGGTACGCAAAGCCGAAGAGTTGAGTACTGTTATTAAGGAAGCATTTCACATCGCCAGTACAGGCAGGCCTGGCCCTGTTCTCATCGATATACCTAAAGATGTGTTTGATGAAGAAGCGAACTTCAACTACCCGGAAAAGCTTGATTTGCCCGGTTACGAGCCTACAATCCATGGGCATCCACTGCAAATCAAGAAGGCCGCCAAACTGATCAACGAGGCCAAGCGACCAGTTATCATCACCGGTCGAGGCATCATCATCTCGAAGGCCTACAGCGAACTAAAGGAACTGGCAGAGAAAGCTCAAATACCGGTGACCTATACCCTTCTGGGTATCGGGGGCTTCCCCGAAAGTCATGTTCTGAGTTTCGGTATGCTGGGTATGCACGGAATGGCCTACGCCAATCTAGCCATAGATTCAGCTGATCTGATCATAGCTATCGGTATGCGCTTTGATGACCGCGCAACCTCGAACGTTTCCCGTTTTGCCACTCAAGCTCAGATAATTCATATCGATATCGATCCCGCAGAAATCGGTAAGAACCTGAAGATCACGGTTCCGATTGTGGGTGACTGCAAAAACGTGCTTACCGAATTGAATAAAATTATAGAGTCACAGCCACGCGTTGAGTGGGTTCGAGAGATCGAACAACTACGTCACGATCACCCATCTCATATAATCCGGGACACCGAGGCGCTTATACCTCAGTACGTTATTCGGCAAATTTATGAGATCACAAAAGGGAAAGCCACTATCGTCACCGGTGTGGGGCAACATCAGATGTGGTCGGCACAGCACTACGTTTATGATAAACCCAACAGTCTCGTCTCTTCCGGAGGATTGGGAACGATGGGATTTGAACTCCCCGCAGGAATGGGAGCAAAAGTCGGAATCCCAAACGAAATCGTGTGGACCATCGCCGGCGATGGCGGATTCCAGATGACCATCCAAGAGCTGGCTACGATTGTTCAGGAGAATATTGGCCTCAAGATAGCTATCATGAACAATGGCTATTTAGGCATGGTAAGGCAATGGCAGGAATTGTTCTACCAGCGACGCTATGTGGCAACACCTCTGGCCGGACCGGATTTTGTAAAAGTCGCCGATGCTTACGGAATTCCTGCGCTCAGAGTGGAGCACAAACTTGACGTTATACCGGCCATTCAGAAGGCCATGGAGACCGACGGCCCCTTCC
>JABHWQ010000419.1 GCA_018657655.1 Chloroflexota bacterium
ACGTCTACCTCTGTATATTGCAGAATACGCATGGCGATACAATCATAGAAACATGGAAGCTAAAGACAAAATCAAGTCGATTTTACAATTGCTTGAAAACAGATACGAATATAGTGGCTAATTTAGGACTTTACCCTAATCTATAATCCAAAAGAGGAACACTACATCTTTGTGCAGGATTGAGCAGAGGTCTTCCCCGATTTCGGGAAATGCGGTGGACAGTTGCTGATGAGAAGAAACTTCTCCGGAGAATGGCCTTGCACCCGATCATGGCAGGGTTACGATGAGGAGCAGGGGACACCTGCTAAGAACCTGTACAATGTTGGAGATGGGGTCAAACCGCAGGGGTGGATCGTTGGCTCCGGCGTCGCCGAGAGCGGCTGGATTGTGGCCAAACAAATTATGGAAAGAATCAAGCCAAGGTAGAGACGAACGGCTCGCTCGCTTCTACAACCATTTGGGCCTTATGATAATCAATGTGTTTGGAGGAATCCATGGAATTTGAAACCATTATTTTAGAGAAAAAAGGACCGTATCGCCACGCTAACACCTAATCACCGGCGGAGGAGGCACGTAGCGACTCATCCGTCAAATGCACCATCGAAAAGATCGGGAACTACTCATCACTGGCGATTGGTTAGCTGCCAAAGAGTCGCAGACCTATGGGTTCGTGAGTCAAGTGGTTGAGGACGACAAGTTGGAAGAGGCCACGGCCAGGATGGCTCAGAGGATTGCCCAAAGGAGCCTCATGGTTTGAAAGTGCGTAAAGATGTTGGTAAACAAGGGAATCCAGACCGGTTTATACACTGTATTGCAGCTGGAGATGTCTGCCGTGCAACAGCACTATCTTACCGAGGATTTCGCCGAAGGGGTTAGTACGTTTGTAGGAAAGCGGAAGCCTGCATTCCCTGGAAAGTGATTGGATCCATCAGCCACCCCAGTATAGCGAAGGTAGGGTTTTATGTAACAATCTATGCAAATTGTTGAGTTGCGGCTGGGCTGAAGCTATGGATATCTCTGGAAAATTTGTGGGTGTGGGTTAGCGGGTTATAACCTCATTTCATGTCCATCAGGATTATGCTTGTTTCCGCTGGTCATTAACAGAACTCCTTGCTATATTGCACGCAGTGTAGTATCATTTCCCCAAGTTACTATCAGACAAATCAATCATCTGAGTTAAGTTCACGAATTTCAAGAAAGGAGGTCATCCAATGAGCTTCACAGACAAGGAACTGCAGTGCGTCGATTGTGGGGTCACGTTCACCTTTGAAGCCGCTGAACAAGAGTTCTTCGCCAACAAAGGCTTCACGAACGAGCCCAAGCGTTGTGGAGATTGCCGTAGGGCAAAGAAGCAGGAACGCGGAGGCGGCTATGGAAGCTATAGCTCCCCTAGGCAAATGCATCCGGCTGTGTGTGCCGCATGTGGCGTCGAAACCGAAGTACCGTTCTTGCCCAGCCAAGACAGGCCGGTGTATTGCAGAGAGTGCTACACCGCAAACAATCGATAGCCTCACTACGTAAGGTCAAGAAAGGGGCCGGGATAATCCACGGCCCCTTTTTTCGGTAGTGCCATAACGCCTGAGAAACCTTGCCTCTGTTGTTACTTCAGTTCTGCATCTCAGGTTTGGTATCACAAAGCAAAAGCGGTTTGACTTGTCCATGGAGAACTTAGCCGATACTTGCATTAGTAAGCGAACTCAACGGGTCATCCTCACCTCCGGTACGAATCCCTGTCTGTGCAGAATGCAATTCAGTTAACCACTTTTTATGATCTCCCACCTTTTTCCGCCTAACGCTAACACCCTAGCGATGACAATAATATACACTCCTCCATAGAGTGATAATCCGAGCTATCATGGTTTTCTTCGGTTTGCGAGTGTGTAGCAGGAGTACCGAACATCAATAATCCTCCAACTGCGACTATTAACAGAACTCCTTGTTATCTTGCGTGCGGTATAGTATCATTTCCCAAAGCTAAGTTACAGCTAAGAAACCTCTGATCAAGTGAGCAGGAAATCCAATAAGAAAAAATCCCTTCCGCAAAACGATGGTTCAGACTGGTATTTATGGATTGGCTCTCTGAATACCCCCTTTCCAAGGGGATTTCCCGGGTTTTGGGCAGACTACGCCCTTGTCATCAACAAGGGTTTACTCAAGAATGCGGCACAGGTGTTCAGTATTTTCGCCCTGGCCAATCTGTATATGGTTCGCAAGGACTTATTGTTGCTGAGGGGTTAGTCTGCCTGAAATTGAGGATTTTGCCCTCCACAAGAGGGAAATCAGATCAGAATATCACAACAATCGAGCTTGTGAAGCACTTCTTCAGCAACAACAGGCCCAAAAAGAGATTTTAGGTGCCTTGATCAGAGCTTCCTTAAATGGTTCACATATGCACAGGCTGTTGTTTTCGGGCGATCCTTAACATGCCAAAAGATATAGAAGTTCAGATTCTTATGCTTTCAGAATTTATTCGCATGGTGCAAGAGAGTTGATATTTCACTATTTCTAACAGAATGATTGGGCAGATGCCCAAAGCTGTGCCGTTTTGGAATGTCTTTCATTTTGTAGCGACATTAATGGTCATATCCACAGTTGGCGCACGAAATGATGAATCTTGAAATCCCCTGAGTCTGGGGAGGGGTTCAAGTGGGTGTTTAGACACCTGAGTTTCCTGTTTTACGCTCACCGGGGGTGCGCAATAATGCTACTGGGAGGGCGTACGTCGAGATGACAGACTACTGGCCGATATGGTTCAGGCGATTGCGAATCAGGCCCTGTCTGCAATTGGGAATAAACTGGCAATCAGGTATAATCCAGTAAAGTGTTGGCGATGATTGATTTCAGATGCTACGTACTTGGCGTGCTTCGTCCCCAGGCTTAGTGCGTGACACTATGTGTACGGATATAACAGCATGAAACCGAGAGTAAGAATAGCTACAGCCCGGACGCCGGATGGAGGCGAGATG
>JABHWQ010000016.1 GCA_018657655.1 Chloroflexota bacterium
AAGGATGCATTGGAACAGCAACAACGGTCGGGCCAGGAGGGGAGCCCCGGAGCGGGACCGAAACAACAGCAGGGCGGCCCCCAGGCTGGTGGATTGATGGAGATGCTCAGGCAGATGGCTGCCGAACAGGAAGCCATCCGCCAGCAATTGGAACAGCTGGCATCCCAGGCCGGCGGACGTCGTGACCTGATGGGTAATGCGCTTGAAGGGGCTGCCAAGGAAGCTGGCGAAGTAGTAAAGGAGTTGCGGGAAAGGGGATTGAGCAGTGAGGTTCTGGAGCGGCAGAACAGGATATTCAACCGTCTGATGGATGCGCAGAGGGCAATCCAGGAGCGTGATTCCGGGCGTAGGCGAGAAGCGGAGAGTCCCGATGATTTCTCCATTACAAGACCGGACGGCCTGCCTGCGGGGCTGCTTGATAGTGAGGAAAGCCAGGACCTGCTTCGGCGTGAAATGCAACGTTGGGAGGGAGGATACCCGGATAGTTATCGTAACCTTATCCGTCGCTACTACGAATTGTTGAAAACCAAAGAGTTGGAGCAGTAGTGCTAATGCAACAAAAGGGCCGCCCGAAGGCCACCCTCATTTGAATACCAATCATCTTTCTGTATCCGGCAATGAGCGATGGTTGCCCTGATGGCGGGCCGCCGGAGTATCTATTGTATCAAACCACCGTAAAACCTTACCTTAAGTTCTTCCTCGTGACTGTCGTTGAAAATCGTCAACTCTCCGGTCAACTTCATGCCCTTTTCCACCCTGGGTATGTTTAATTTCAGCAGTGCGGCTTCATCCGGTTCCAGCAGCGGCTTGTCCAACTGCACTTCCACCGCACTAACTGTTGAGGCGATCTCACTTATTCGCACCGGCTTTCCGGAAAGATTCCTGATCTCAATTTTTCTCTGTACCGACTCGCCTGATTTTAACCCGGCAAAATATATTGAAGTAGGGGTAACCTGCAGGTCCTGTTTAATATCTGCGTGGATACTGAGCTTTGTGATCGGGTTTTCCTCATCGTTGGAATACACGTAGATGTGTTTTGTCACAGAACCGCGGAACCTGTCTGAATTAAAAATAGCAGTCAGCGCAGTCGTTTCTCCCGGAGCCAGGTTGCGCTTCTCAATTGATGGTACAGTGCACCCGCAACTGCTGCGTATGTTTGTGATTTGCAGCTTGATGTCACCGCTATTGGTAATCTCGAACGTATGTCTGGCCTCATCCCCACGATAAATGGATTGAAAATCAAAATCCACTTGATCCACTTCCAGCCTGGCGGTGGCTCTTACCGATCCTGCCGTGGCAAGAACAAGAAAAATCAAAAATGCTATCCCTACAAAGCGGCTCCTGTATGTAATCATTAAAACTACTCCGTTTTCAGCTTGCTCAAACTGCAAGTATGTGGCCTGTCCGATGTACTGTAAAATTACTCGGCAATGTTCTCGCTGCGTTCGTCAATCAACTGCTGCTCATTCTCATTGTCCTGACCAGTCGTCCGGCTATCGGATTCCCAGGACTGCTTATAAGCTTTCATCGCTTCGTAAAACTGGCCGTTGCAGCGGAAAGCTTCGCCAATGTAATAAAAGATTCCAGGAAACTCCGGTTTGTCGTCAATCACTTTCTGGAACTGGCTGATTGCCTTTTCGAATTGGCTGAACTTTAAATATGCTACACCCAGTTTAAACTCGGGTTCCAGTTCGAAAGGATTCAGGTTTTTTTCCGAAAGGTACTCGGAATAAATCGTTTGCAGATCTTTGCCCTCAAGGTTGTAAGCGCCGCTGGCGCCGGCAAGTTCATCGCCAATTACCATATCGTCCGGCATCTCTCCCTGTGCTGTGCCAGAAGGTGCCGCCTTTGCCTGATCATTCTCGTCGAGCAGACTTTCCACCTGTCCGCCAATATCGTCAGTACCGCTTTCCATCACAATCTGACGGAATTTAGCGGTGTCAAGTGCTCCAATTCCTGTGTTCATTTTTTCCAACAGATTCTTGGGGCGTTTGCTTTCCTTGATTTTCTGGGCGGTGTTTAATTGCTGGGATACGAACCCGGCGATAATCAGCATCAAAACAATAAACACTGCACCTATGATCAGTATGTTGACCAATGTCGCCACTCCTGACAAGGGATATTTGCATAAAGCAATATACCGATTCTAACTGACACAGGCAAGCGGCGGTGAAGTATCCGCTACATATTGACAAAGAATAATGATACGGCTAACCTTTAAGCCCACATTCCCCATATAGAGATTGAAGGTGGTTTTCCATTCCGACTTAAGTTGTTATATTACAAGGAAAACCACGTCTTCAAGAGGTGAGATATGGGACAACCGGAGGGTGAAGGCTTAAAGGTCGGTTTTGAC
>JABHWQ010000424.1 GCA_018657655.1 Chloroflexota bacterium
ACCTTTCACTCCAATGAGGTTCTACTTCTTTTGTATCATAGTTACTGAAGGGGTACACTCTGAGCAGTGAATTCCCCAGGGTAATCGATGTTGCGCATCGGGCAAAAGCACGGGGTGAAACGACCATTCTCGGTGGGTATCATGCTTGCGGGATCTCAGAGAACGGTTTCAGTGGTCCTTTTGATTACATTGTGACCGGCGAGGGTGAAGACGCTTCTGTTGCCATTGCCAAGACTGTTTTGAAAGGAGAGCGCGGAGAACTTGATCCTTTCCTGGTCGGCAGGCAGAATGGCACGAAGGTGCTAAATGCCCCAAAGTTACGGGACTTGGATTCAATGCCGTTTCCGTTGAGAAGCGAAGACCGTCTCGGTCGTTACTTGTTATACGATCTGACCTGGCCACCGGCATCGCAGCAGCACAACACCGCAATCGTGCTGACATCTAGGGGCTGCCTCCACAGCTGTGATTTCTGCGCTTCTGCGACAGTTTGGGGACAGGAGGCTGTCTATCGTTCGAAAGAAAAGATTGTAAGGGAGTTTCAAGAGCTCAAGGAGATCTTCGGCACGAATACGGCCGTAATTATCGATCAGTCGTTCGGGCAGGATAAGGAATGGACTCTGGAACTCTGCAAAGCAATCAAAAACGCAAAAATCGGGATTAACTGGTACCACCAGAGCAACCTCACGATTGATCGCGATGTAATAAAAGCCATGGCCGAAGCCGGATGCACAAAGATAGGATTTGGCATGGAAGGTCTTTCGCCTCGCGCGGTCGAGAAGGTAAAACCACCAAATCCAACGGATTTTGATGTCATCAACGATGTGTTCGATTACTGCACGTCATTGGGATTATTTGTCAAAGCTTACACGATGATCGGATTCCCCTGGGAAACAAATCAGAGCATCAAGGAGTATTTCGAGTGGATACAAAAGATACGGGCGAGCCAAATTAAGATTTCTTATATGACTCCTTTCCCAGGTACTGTATATTGGGAGAAGTATCGTGACCAGCTGGTCACACGCAACTGGGAGAATTTTGACACAGTTCGGATGCCGGTCGTTCATAATCCTCACATCAGCATTGAGCAATACCACGATATCCGGCGTGATCTTTTTAGGGCATTTTATGATTCCAATACATATACAGATGCTGCACGGCAAATGATCGACAGATTTCCGCGCTCGGTTGAGAGCTATAAAGAGTTTGCAGACTATCTTCGTCATTTTGATATGATTTCAGGTAACACGCACTGGCTTGATTAGGTATTTCATGGGCAGTTGTCACGAACTGCTACGGTCGGTGGACGATAGGGACAATTTATGGAGCAACTCATTGCGAACATCCTATTCTCTGCATCAATGATCTTCCTGGTTGGTATCAGCTTCTCATTGATCTTTTCGACAGCCAGGTTTTTCCACTTCGCCCATGCTGCAGTCATCACTTCTGGCGCGTACGGTTGCTTCGCCTTTTCTCAATGGTTGACCCTTCCGATGTTTGTATCCGTGATACTCGCGATTGTTGCAGGCACAGGGCTTGGATGGTGCCTCGAATTGGCCGTGTATCGCCCGATGCGGCACAACGGCGCATCTCCTTTAATCCTGCTACTGGCTTCTCTCGGCCTTTATATCGTGCTCCAGAATGGGATTTCAATGCTTTTCGGCGATGACACTAAGGTCATCAGTGGTTCTGCCATAGCGCCTTCTTTCGAAATTCTTGGGGCAAGAATCGCGGGCATCCAACTGACAGTGATCGGCGTTGCCGTTGCAGTGTTTTTTGCCAAGGTGTTTCTGGTGGACAGAACAAGAATCGGATTGGCCTTAAGGGCAGTCGCGGACAGCCCCGAGCTCGCGAAGGTAAGTGGAATTGAATTTGACAAAACCATGGGAATTGCGTTCTGCTTGGGGTCGTTTCTGGCGAGTGCTGCGGGACTCTTTCGAGCCTTTGATGTGGGTATGACACCCACGATGGGCCTGCCCATGTTGTTGCTCGGAGTGGTAGCGGTTGTCCTAGGGGGAAATGAGAAAGCGCTTGGTGTGGCTGTCGCGTCGATTCTCCTGGCTTCCTGTCAACAGATAGCAGGATGGCAATTCGGAACTCGCTGGGAGGAAACGGCTGCCTTTCTATTGTTGTTGGTTTTTCTGCTGTGGCGCCCCCAAGGATTACTTGGGAGACCACTCCAGAAAGTCGAAGTGTGAGGACACTGATCTATGGAGTATTTGCTACACATACTAATTCTGATAGGAATTTATACCATCCTATCGGTATCCCTCAATCTCATATCTGGCTACACGGGATTGATATCCATCGCACACGCTGCCTTCTATGGTGTAGGGGCATATGTTGCTGCCATCATGGCCCTGGAATTGCACAGTCCCTTCCTGGCTAATATCATCTGTGCCGTTCTTCTTGGCGGCCTACTCGGTGCTTTGGTGGGTATTCCCTCTCTCCGCATTCGTGACGATTACTTCGTGATTGCCACGTTCGCTTTTCAGGTCATCACGTTCAGCATTCTCAACAACTGGGTTTTGTTTACCGGTGGCCCCATGGGTCTACCGGGCATCCCGCAACCATCGATCTTTGGTTATACGATTTCGTCACATTTCGAGTTCCTCTTTCTCATTAGCCTTTTCTGTCTATTTATAGTATGGATTTCTCACCGGCTAGTTCATTCGCCTTTTGGCCGAGTTTTGAAAGCAATAAGGGAAGACGAGATATTTGCACAAACTGCCGGAAAGAACGTGGCGGCATATAAGGTACTTGTATTCATGATCGGCGCAGGCATGGCAGCTGTAGCCGGTGTGATGTATGCTCATTACGTTAGCTTCATTGATCCAACCAGTTTCACAGTGATGGAGTCAATCTTTATTATCTCAATCGTAATTATTGGTGGCTCAGGGAGCTTATGGGGACCGGTTGTAGGTGCTGTAGTCTTAGTAATTCTGCCCGAGCTCCTAAGGTTCATTGGCCTGCCAAGTTCCGTGGCAGCGAACATAAGGCAAATTATCTATGGAGGATTGCTTGTCGGATTCATGATGTGGCGACCAAAGGGATTCTTAGGAGAATATGCATTCCAGAGTGAGGAGGCTCGGGAATGAGCAGTGTAATACTGGAGATCATTGGACTCGATAAAAACTTCAATGGTGTAAGGGCGCTCACTGAATTCTCGTGTTCCCTCCGAGACTGTGAAATACTAGGTCTTATAGGTCCCAATGGAGCAGGAAAGACAACCCTCTTTAATGTTATCAGTGGCTTTATATCTCCCGATAAAGGGAAAGCCATTTTCAAGGGTAAAGATGTTACTGCCTTTCAACCTCATCAGATAGCGAATTTCGGTATCAGCCGAACGTTTCAAAACCTTCGCCTCATTCGAAAGATTAGCGTCCTTGATAATGTTCTTTTTTCTTTTATGAAACAGCCCGGCGAAAGTTTGAGAAATGTTTTCTTCCGCTGGAACAAAAGCCGAGATCAAGAGGCTACTAATCACAAGGAAGCTATGGAACTTCTCGAAGGAACCGGACTGATTCAAAAAGCAGGTGATCCAGCTGAGAATCTGTCTTACGGACAGCAAAAGCTCTTAAGTCTGGTAT
>JABHWQ010000334.1 GCA_018657655.1 Chloroflexota bacterium
AATCCACGAGAATCGCCAAGGATCATAAGGGAAGTCGCAGCAGCCGAGCGTACCTCGCTGGAGGTATCCCTCAAAGCATCGACAAGAAGGCCAATCGCCCGAGGGTCATCTACTTTTGTAAGTCCCTGCACTGCCATTATACGTTCATTCGAAGACGGGCTTGCCAACCCTTGCTGGCAGTCGTCAATTCCCTTCCTGAACAGATTAGACATTTACCGTCTCCCTTGTCTAACACTCATGCAACTTTGGCTAGAACGGGTCAGGGCAATCATCGTCTTTACATTGATACACATTGCCCTCGCTATCCCACTGGTAATAGAAACCCAATGTCAGCCCCTGTAGCATGTCAGACAACTTTTGTGCGCAGTTATCACATTTAAACTCCATAGCAGAGTTTGTCCAGGCTGTCTGGGGCACTACTACTTCGATTCCATTGGCAGCCATAACAGCCGTCATGGCGAGTCTCATGTCGTCTAGCTCAGTCTTCATTGCCGTGGATTCTAGCTTATCTATAAATGAATCAGGTGTTTCTTCTGCTGTGTTATTGTCACCTGAACAGCCAATGATGAGACTTCCTAATACCAATACCAGAATTGCATTTGCCATTAAAACTGTTCTTCGCATCTTGTTCTCCCTGAGATTGGTAATGATGATACAATGCCCTGGGTGCATTGTCTTGAGTGTCAGGTCATCCGTCAACCGACAATATATGTTCCCGTACCCACGGCTATCAAATGTTGCTTTTCGTTATGTAGTTCCATCCGGGATACGCCCACTTTCTTACCAGTGCGTAGAATGCTACCGCTGGCAGTAAAAACCTTACCTTTTCCCGGTCTTAGATAGTCAACCCGTAAGTCGATTGTATTTAGTTTTGACTTTTCCCGAAATGCCTCCATTTTCTCCTGTGCAGAGCCACTTTTCATCTTTCCAATTATGTCTAAAAATACCGTGAGGCTTCCTATGGCATCCAACACGGCAGCGATGACTCCCCCGTGCAGCATAGGGTCGTAAATCAATCCGACCAAGTCGTCACTCATTTTCATCTCCAGTTGGGGATTGTTGGGATTGAGCGATTTGATTTTAAAGCCGAATGCTTTGTTAACCGGTGATGACTCAACGAAGAAGTGATTGATTATGGGCAACAACTCCTTATCTTCATGCTTAACAGCCATATGGGGCCTCCTACACAGCAAATAGGGATGTACTGATGTCGATGGTACTCCTCAGTGAAGGGCACAGTATTTCACACCATTATAGTCTCACCCATGCAACCATGCAAACAAGATGAGTCAAGGTTAGCATAGGATAGGATGAATTTGTATATATGTTTCTATGTTAACCTATCTTAATCCAAACTCGTTGTGTATTGACATAAACATCCTGTGGGTCTAGAATCGTGGACAAATAGCACCACAAAGTTGCTAGTTATGAACTGAGTAGTTGCCATGGCATTGAGAATCAATAAAAATAATTTGTTGCAACCCTTACGTAAATTAAGGAACGTGATGAGTATTCTAATTCCGTCAGGCAGAGTAGGACAAATTATCCCCGTTCTCACTGTTGTTATCATTGCGATTAGTCTCTATACGCAGTGTGAACAGGTAAACCAACAGGACAAAGAGTTGGATCTAAAAGCAATGAAATTGCACTCTACCAAAAGCAAATTAAATTCCGTTTAGATTATTCATATCGCGTTATGGTACCTCATGAGGATCAATCTGCTGTAACCAACTTAACCAAGGAACTTGTCGAAAATTTCCTAGCTGATGTTTGCAGTAGATCATCCAATAGTGACATTACATTTATACAGGCGATGTCTGATATCCTACCAATGTCAACCACGGTAGATATGACTCCAGCGTATACCCAAGTCTCAATCTGTAATATTGGGGAAGTTACTGCTACAGATGTAAGGGTAACCGTTGAGTCGGATTGGCTTGTCACAGATTTTGAATTCGATGAGCCGAGGGTATATTCAACGATAAGTACAGGTACCCCATCGAATACATTAACAATTGAGTTGGATAGGGTAGTCTGTCATGAGGAAATCATCATCGCTTTCACGTTAACACCAAGCCATCAACAAAATGACTACGGTACTATAAGGCTTGATGAATCCAATGGAGCTCCATTTCCTGTCGCATCATATTTCCCAGCTGACCAAGAGCCAAATATCAAGATAAACGTCGTGGCTCAAGAAGGGCTTGGTAGTCTCACAGATAGGTATGTAGGCTCAGCACCTATTCTGGTCTTTGATCCAATATCAGTGGGTGATATTGTTACACCGGTTTCGTATAGTATACTCTGGCCAACCCCTGGAGATGTCGAAGAATACACAGACAGTGATGACTTAATCGGCATGAGCCCGGATGATATTGCTCTGGTCAAAGAAGGGCCTCAATACTCGGCAGGCATACGTTGGCTGTTTGTTGAATTGACCACGGGAAAATCCAAAGGTGAGCGTGGTTGGATTGCCCAATACAGTAGCTACGGAGACCCGATTCTACAATCCCATCGGTAGTCATCGCGTAAAGAAATCCCACATGTTATCAACATGCAATTCCCCCTACTATCACCGCTAGTTCTACGATTGACGCGAAGGAGTATGATGTTATCAGTCGAAGCTGAATTTGAGTCTGTTAGAGAATTAGAAGGTATTCATCTGTGTTTTTCTAACGCTAATTCCCTATAAATGGTAATCCCCCGCAGATGCACTGCGGACTGCTCAGATACGGTTCTCACTGCAACTGCTCATTGAAAACAGAAACCATCTCAAAGCCCCAACGTGGGAGCAGCAACCCAAGCAGCCAGATGCGATGGAATGACCATGACCGGGTAGTACTGAGTCTGGATCATAAAAGGAAGATGAAAATAACACGGAGTCAAACAAATAAGGCAGGAGTAAAATATGAGGGCATCAACTTTGAGTAAGTGGTGGCCCCAAGGGAATTCGAATCCCTGTCTGCGCCTTGAAAGGGCGCCGTCCTAGTCCCCTAGACGATGGGGCCGCAAGTTCTATAATGGCATGCACTCTGAGTGCCAAGCAAAAGTATAGCAGAATAGGAGACTAGAGACAACAGGTGGAATCTGATTTTCATGCCGAACGCACAAAAATGCTTCCGGCTATTTCTTTATCAACTGCAACCTGAGTTTGCCCGACTTGGAATACATATGATGGGGAAGTTTGAATGACCTCAACGGATTGACCCGGCAATACTCCCATGGCCATGAGTTTTTGCAGATTTTTGTCTTTCTTGGTTAGAACATATACGATTTTCCCTTTTTGTCCTTTCTTTAAATCAGCGACCGAAGAGACCACGCTTATGGCAGATTTCTTCTTTTCTTTACAGCACTTCCCTGGTGGAATTGGTTTGCCGTGAGGACATTCGGTGGGATGACCCAGTAGCGTGCAAATACTACGTGTTACACCTTCAGATAGAATGTGCTCGACTTTACATGCCGTGTCTTCCATATCTTCTTCACCGACATCAAGAACGTCGTGAAACAACCTTTCAGCCAGACGGTGTCTTCGAATTACCTTGCGTGCCTCTTCATAGCCGGATTTAGTCAGTTGCACATTATTGCCTTTGCTGACGATATGATTTGATTTCAGAAGTCCTCGAATTACGTTCTCGCGGCCTACAGACTTTTTGTCTGTTGACGTCTCTCTTCCATCCACTGTTTCGATCCATAACTTTTCCAGTACTTCCTGAGCTGCTTCACTTATCATTTCGCTTGAACCACCTTTTCAATATCTTTAGAGATTTTGGCTCCGGCAATGTTTCATACCCGCAATTGGGGCAACAAATTATCTTGCAATTGGAAACAGGACACCCTTTGCAGGTTTCCTGACCTTCGCATTCCTCGAATTCATATCCGCAAAAAGCACATTTCATAAGGTAGCCCCGATACCATTCAGGATTTTATTTAACAGGAATCCAACACCAAATGCATATACAACTATGAAAACCAGGATTGATCCGGCTGTTTTTACTCCCCTTTCTTTGACCATCATCATGAATTGGGCAATGCAAGGAACGAATAATGTTAGGGTCACGGCAGCCACTGTGAGTTGAACTCCGGTCAGGATATCCTGCATATCGAATAAACCGGCAGCGCCATAATCCCTTCTAAAAAACCCGAACAGGAATACACTTGCAGTATCATCCGGTAATCCGATGAAGTTTACCAGCGGTTCGATGCCTGAAAGGATTGAATCCATTGCGCCGACCAATTCCATGAACCAGACAATGACGCTTACTAAGACAAATATGGGCAACACTTCCTTCAAATACCAGATCATCCGAGTGTACGTCTTCGTCAGGACATTGGAGAGCTTTGGCCATCGGAGTGGAGGCAGTTCCATATAGAAACTGGGTTTTCTTCCGGGCAACACTTTGGATGCGAGGTATCCGATCAGTATGAAACTCAGAACGATCACGAGTACCCATGTAATCAGCGCTTTCGGGTGACCGGACATGATTCCCATGATAACCCCCAACTGCGCTGCGCATGGTATTGCTAGAGCCAGCAAGAGGGTGGCAATAACTCGTTCCCGCCTGGTCTCCTGGGTTCGGGTAACCATTGTTGCCATCGTATCGCAACCGAGTCCCAGAACCATCGGTATTACTGCCCTGCCGCTTAATCCTATCTTCTTAAACAGAGCATCAACCAGAAGAGAGAGCCGTGGGAGGTATCCGGTGTCCTCAATGATAGAGAAAACAATGAAGAATATTCCCACTATGGGCAGTATAATCGCTATGGCATACGTAAGGCCCAGTTTGAGAATGCCGTATTCACCAACTATCAAATCTTGAATGCTTTGCCATGGGATATAGTCTTCAGCCAGATCTGCAAAAAATGGATTGATATGCTCCCCAAACAGGGTGCCCTCGATCCAATCAACCATTATACCGGCCCCAAGGACACCGACGAGCTGATAGAGTCCAAGATACAAAATAACGAGGAGAATCGGGATACCGGTTATGGGATTTATCATTATCCGGCTGAGTTTCTCCCTAAACGGCATCTCTGGTGCATCTTCCATAGTGATACAAGAGGATGCGATATGTTCGGCTTCACGTTGCAATCGCATTCGAATAACGTAATTTAACGGATGTGAATATTTGCTCTGCGTTTTTTTAGCGATGGTATCGATTCGGGCAAATCGGGCAGATTCATCCTGTTCGAGCAGTTGCCGGATGTCTTTATCGTCCTGCAAAAATAACAGCGCTACAGAACGTTTGGAGATTGAATAGGTTGACTCAAGGAGTGGCCCGATCTCTTTTATCGCGGATTCGATGGTAGCGTCATATGTAACGCGTAGAGATTCAACTTGCGACATAGTCACCCATTCTGAAGATTAGCTCAGGGAATCCGCGGCATGTGGTGGCTACAACAGGAACGGTGGGTATGCCAAGAGTGGTTTCCAGCTCTTCACAGTCTATCTTGATGCCTGCCGCTTCGGCTTCATCCATCATATTGACCACCAGCATGAGGGGAAGGTCGGTTTCGATCATTTGCAGAGTCATTGGCAGCATACGTTCCATGTTCCTGGCATCGATAACGTGAATCACCAGCCGTGGTTTTTCCTCCAAAAGGAGTTGTTTGGCTACACGTTCCTCTTCTGTAATAGGAATAAAAGAGTACATTCCCGGAGAGTCTATAATCCCGTATTCTTTACCGTTCAATTTGCATTTACCGGTATCGATAGCGACGGTGGTTCCAGGGTAATTCGAAACAGCAACATATGATCCTGTCAATCTGCCAAAAATGAGACTTTTGCCGACGTTGGGATTCCCAATCAGCACAATCTTCTGTAGATCGGCAATACTTTTGTTATCAGGCTTGCCATCTTTTCTAGCCGGTTTGTTCCCTCGTCTGTACCGAAATCTCATATTGATGACTCTTGATGCATATCCCTCGGGCAATTTGGGCAATACCCTTGCATATTTATTTCGATGTCCGTTATTTGAAACTGACTCGTTTCTTCCACATCCTTGGTCATTTTTGGGGTCAACGGAGAGTTGAATTCGAACACCTCGCCGCAACTTCGGCATACCAGGTGATGGTGCTCGGCAGTGTCTTTGAGTTCGTAATGATGATGATCCTCAACAAAATGCCGTTCAGCCACCAAATCCAATTCCTTGAGCAAATTCAGATTGCGATAGATGGTGGAAAGGCTAATGCGGGGATCGCGCCCCTTTGCTTTTTGAAAAAGCTCGTCGGCGTCTAGATGCCCTCCGGCATCACGAATAATCTCCAATAGTAACTTCCTTTGCGAAGTCATGCGTTGACCTATTAATTCAGTTGCCATGAAACCACCTCAACCGATGGATATTTGCAGTATTTATTGCGAATGCTTTGCATAAGCAATATATCATGTATTGTTCGCCAGGTCAAGATTTACGAGTGTTATGGTAGCCTCTCCTAAGGGTCCGATTTACTGCGGGGTTTGAATCTTGTTTTGCTATCGAGAGGAATGGTCACGGGGCCGTCATTGTGAATCTCTACTAGCATGTGGGCCTGAAACTGACCGGTTTCAATCTTGAGTCCGGTGTTGCTGATAAAATCAACGAATTTCCGGATAAGAGAATCAGCCGTTTCCGGAGGGGCAGCATGAGTGAAACTGGGTCTGCGTCCTTTCCTGGTATCTGCCAGAAGGGTGAATTGGCTTACTACCAGTATTTCGCCCTGCATATCCAAGGCAGAGAGATTGAATTTGCTATCTGAATCGGCGAAAATGCGGAGTCCTGCGATTTTATCTGCCAGATACCGGGCATCTTCCTCCGAGTCCTCTTCACCAACACCAACAAACACAACAAGCCCCGGTCCAATCTGGCCGACGATCTCACCGTCGACGCTAACCGAGGCTTGCGAAACACGTTGCAGAAGGGCTTGCATTATTCATCCGAGGATTTGGATGAATCGCTTGCCGTTGCCGGTTCCGGTGACTTGGATTCGCTACCTTTCACTTCTTCAGAGTTACTGGAGGCTGCGGATGGAGATTTTCCGTTGTAGTCTGTGACGTAGAACCCGCTTCCCTTGAAAATAATTGGAGCAGGTTTAAAGAGCCTTCTCGACTGATTCTCGCACTGGGGGCAGGCGCAAATCGGATCAGCGTCAAAACCCTGGCGTCGCTCGAAGCTATGGTCACAAGATGTGCATTGGTACTCATATATAGGCATTGAGGCTAAACCTCCCTGAGATGTATACTATCAGACAATATTAGCACTCTCTTTCAGAGAGTGCTAATTCAATGTATCATGTTTGGTCAATTTTTGTCAAGTGTAATAATCGAAATCTGATCGTATATCGCCCCACTTTTGGTTAACGTGCTTTGCATGAGTGAAACTTGGTCGACTGAAAATGGAGATGGATTTTTAACCTTGATTGATTCGATGGCTTTACCAAGGTCACTCCGCTCCTTATTCGTAGCTTTATCACGGACTCGTCCCAGAGTAAGGTGTGGTGAAAACGATCTCTTCTCTGAGGCAAAACCGAGTGGAACCAGCGCTCGATCGATTTGGCGGTGTATACTGGTGACTACCTCAACATCACCCCCGATACCTACCCAAGCAATCTTGGGCGATCTCAGGTTGGGGAAGGTTCCCAAACGTTGTAGTGACAGCGAGAAGGGTCGAATTTTCTGAGTTGCGTTTGTTACAGCCTGTGTTATGTCAACTATTTTGCTGTCTGGAATGTTGCCCAGGAATTTCAGTGTGAGGTGAATTGAGTTAGGATCGACCCATTTGACCGTTCTCTCGTGGCCGGGTTTGAGTTTGCCCAGCAGTGTGGACAAGTTTGTTTTGACTTCATCCGGTAGCTCGATGGCAATGAAAGCGCGAATCTCACCCATCAATCCAATCCCAGCACCTCACAGGCATTCTTTCCCAGCATTCGTTGCTTGTTTTCAACTGGCATTTCCACCTGGTCCAGGCCTTTGATTATCCGTTGCTGTGTGATTAGAGGGAAATCGCTCCCAAACAGAATTTTATCGATCCCTGCAATTTCAGCGATGTGTGGGAAGATATCATATTTGTACAGAAACGGTGATGCTGCGGTATCGAAATATACGTTTTCAAGTGCCCGGCCAACTTCAGGCATCAAGGCATAGAAAGGAAGACCGCCTCCCCAGTGAGCACAGACGATGGTGGCATCGGGGAAATTGGTGATGAATTGATATAGCATCCCGGGTAGCACATTGCCCTTTCCGGGATATATATGTCCCACCGGTTCTGAAGAATGGGTGAGGATGATCATATTGTTGTTTTTCGCAACCTCGATAATTGGGGCCATCAGTGATTCGTTGCCCAAATCGAACTCCTGCAGATGAGGCATCAATTCTCCTATTCCCCGCATTCCACCTTTGGCACAACGCTCGATCTCTTTTGCAGCCTCTTTCCATTCGGGGTGAACAGTGCAAAAACCGATCAGCCGATCAGGATACCTGGCTATCGAGTCCATGATGTAGTCATTGGTACGACGGCAAAGCTCCAGACTGGACCAACCCATGTTGACAACCACCGACATATCGATACCATCCTGATCCATACTCGCAATCAGTTCTTCGGCTGTAGCCATGGTGGCTTTGGGATCGGCATAAAAAGCCCCGAGACACTGGTCTTCGTGAACCAGTTCATCTCGATACTCCTTCATAGCGGGAGGGACAATATGGGTGTGAAAATCGATGATCACGCTGGCATTATAGCAAGCAGTTTGTGAATGGGTCAATTTGTTTTCAAATTCAGCCCTATACTTGCAGCGTAATTTTGGCATATAATTTAGCCAGACCACCGGTTTCCCTCTCCTCAATTTTTGGAACAATGGAAGATTTAGACCTTTTAGCAAGCATGGCCATTGTTTTGGGAGTCGCCCTTTTTGCAGGGCTACTTGCAAATCGGCTCAAGCTGCCCGTTATCCTCGGCTACTTGGTGAGTGGCGTGGTTATCGGACCTCATGTGCTGGGTTTGATCGGTGATGTGGATGACGTCGAAACACTGGCAACCATCGGGGTAGTGCTTTTGATGTTTACCCTGGGACTCGAATTCTCACTAGCAACCCTGCGCAAAATTGGAATGATTGCCGTATTTGGTGGTATTGCCCAGGTGTTGGTTACTATAGCTCTGGGGTTGGGGATTGCATGGTGTCTCGATTTCCCTGTAAAGGAATCAGTTCTTTTCGGCTTCTTCATCGCACTCAGCAGTACCATCATTGTGATCAAGACCCTTATGGATCGTGGAGAGTTAGGCAGTCCTCATGGGCGAATCATGATCGGTATATTGCTCATACAGGACCTGAGCGTAGTTCCCATGATAGCTGTGCTTCCTCAATTGGGCGATAGTGGAACGGCACTTCTGCAAGATTTGGGATGGGCTCTCGGAAAAGCAGCGGTATTCCTTGGTGTGGTTTTGGTTTTAGGATTCTGGGGACTACGGTTGTTTATGAAGAGAGTTGTCGGTGAGCGTTCTCGGGAACTTTTCCTTTTGACGGTGGTCTGTATTTGCCTTGGTGCGGGATTTGCTTCCCATTATCTTGGATTGTCAGTAGCCCTTGGGGCCTTCCTGGCTGGCCTGTTGATCAGCGAATCAGAATACTCTCAGCAAGCTTTAGCTGATATCAGACCGTTGAGGGATGTTTTTGCAGTGCTCTTTTTTGTTGCCCTGGGTATGTTGGCCGATCCCGGTTTTGTAGCGGATAACCCTGGTAAAGTTGCGGGCACGGTAGTGGCTGTTGTGATGGGAAAATTCGTGATAGTGGCTCTTATCACCTGGGCATTCGGGTATAAAACAAAAACAAATCTGTTTGTAGGTGGTGGGCTTTTCCAGATTGGGGAATTCAGTTTTATTTTGGCTGCTTTGGCTCTTGAGGAAAATCTTATCTCCGGTGATCTGTACGATTTGACGTTGACCACTGCATTTATCACTATACTACTCACACCCCTAGCGATGGGACTTATCTCCAATATCTACTATCGAGTCACACAGACGGAAAAGGTCCCGGACGTTCTTGCTGATGAGATTGATCCTTTGGCCACTGAGGAGGGAAAATCACTCACGAACCATGTGGTGATTTGTGGTCATGGCAGGGTAGCCAAGCACCTTGGGCGTGTGCTGGAGAACAGGGGATTCACCTATATTGTTATCGATATTGACCCTCGTATCATTGATGGGGCAAGAAAGAAAAACGTTCCATGTATTTTTGGGGATGCCAGTAATCCGGAGGTTCTGGCGCAGGCCAGGCTGGAAAAGGCCCGGGTTCTTGTAGTTGCGTTCCCTGATCCTATAGCTGTCAAACTGGTTGTTAAGAATGCTCTTAAGGTTAATCCCAGACTGGATGTTGTCGCCATGGTTCATGGGGATGAAAATATCGATTTCTTAAAAGACGTTGGAGTAGCGGAAGTTGTTAGACCGGAATTAGAAGCTGGGCTGGAGATCATTCGTCATACATTGCACCGATTTGGCTTGACCCATCAGGAAACCCAGTTTATTGTGAACAAGCTCCGAGAGAAGGGCTAGGGTACAATGTATTCATTGGAAGGTCAGAAAGATTAAATGAAAGACTATTACGATATTCTGGGTGTTCCCGAAGAGGCAAGCGCTGATGACGTTAGAAGCGCTTTTCGCAAGTTGGCCTTTGAGCATCACCCCGATAGAAACCCAGGGGATGAGAAGCAGGCTGAGGAGAGATTCAAGGAGATTAACGAGGCGTACAGTGTCCTGTGTGACCAGACACGGAGGACGGAATACGATGCCTTCCGAAACGGTCGATTTTCCGGTGCTGATTTCAATCGATCCGCCGGCGGATTTGGCTATTCCCAGGAGGATATCTTCAAAAACGCATTTGCAAATGGTGCCATATTTGAGGAACTGAATCGAATGTTTGCCCAGATGGGACTCAGGTTCGATGATGATTTGAGGAATCGGACTTTTTCCGGAGGGCAGAACGTCCATTTTCGATTTTACAGCAGTCCCGGTGGGGCTAGACGAAGTAATTACAGCCGTGGTTCCTCACCGACTCGGAATGATATTCCAAACATTTACGGTAGTCAGCCTGTGGTGAGGAAACCAAATTTTGCCGAACGAATGATGGGCAAGGCTGTGAGTAAACTGAGCAAATATGCAATCAAGAAAGCTTTTGGTATCGATCTGGACTTGCCCCCTGAAGGAGATGATATTCATCAAGATTTGAAAATTTCATCTCAAGAAGCTGCCAAAGGTTGCCAGAAACGGGTTCGCTACAAAAGAGGCAAAGAGAATAAGACTATTGAGGTTACCGTACCGGTAGGGATCGCATCGGGAAAGAAAATTAAAATAAGTGGTATGGGCGAACAAGGGATGGAGCCGGGAGACCTGTACTTATTGATTAAGGTTAAATAATCTTCATTTTCCAATTCGTGAAAGAAGCCACAGAACTCCCAGGAAAACAAGCATGATTAGTGCCAGTCTGATACCGAGCCTGGATGCGAGCATGATAATCAGTATCAATCCAATCGGTAAAGTATAATTCCGCCATTTAATACCCTTCAGTGGCAATTTCGTCCTCAATACTTCGGCAGATTTGTCATAAGCCGCTCGCTTGTTTGGATCGGTGAGCACTTCATAGGCCTCGTTTAGCTGTTTCATGATCTCGACTGCTTCCTCAGAGTCGTTTACATCCGGGTGATACCTTGAAGCCAGCTTACGATAGGCAGCATCGATCACCTCTCTGGTAGCGGTGTGATGGACTTGTAAAATGGCGTAATAATCGGGAACTTCGTTCATCATTTTGGGGAGATAAATAGGGGCACGTTAAAACGTGCCCCTATTAACATATTGGTAAAAATAAAAGTTGATACCCTCTATTCTTATTGTTGTGGATCTGCTCCTGAGAGATATTTGAACAGGTCAGATTCGGTGCTGAGCACTAAAGTTGTTTCTTCATTCATGATGGCGCCATAAACATCCAGTGTTTTCAGCAGTGAGTAGAATTGAGGTGCTTGATTATAAGTGGCAGCATAGATAGCGGTAGCCAGAGCGTCTCCTTCACCTTGCAGGGATTGCTCTGTTTTGTAGGCTTCGGCCAGGATAACAGTTGCTTCTCGATCTGCCTCTGCCCTTGTTTTTAACGCATCCTCTTCACCTTCCGCACGATACTCTTTGGCTATCCGTTCACGTTCGGCTTGCATTCGGGAAAATACACTTTCCTGGACCTCGGTAGGCAGATCGGCTCGCTTTATTCTGACGTCCAC
>JABHWQ010000015.1 GCA_018657655.1 Chloroflexota bacterium
CAATCCATGTTCCTCAATCAGATTAGTTATCTTAGCCTGGGTATCGGTTGAACAGGCGTATATCGCTTCGTCTGCATACACTACATTAGGCAATGTTTTGGCATATTCGGCCATAGCAGGAACGTCAACCACTCGGGCAATATTGGTTCCACACCTACAGACAAAAACTCCTATCCTCGGTTCTTCCCCACTAAAATCTTTCTCTTGGGGATACTGTTTCTCACTGACTAGTGTACCCCGAGCTTCTACAATGGGTTGTGATGCCAAGAAAGCCGCACTACTGGCGTTCTGAACTGATTCAGGGATATCCATAGGAGCACTGAACACTCCGGACGCATATACTCCCGTTCTGCTGGTTTGACCTGGCTTGAGTTCCTCAGTTTTGCAGAAACCGAACTTGTCCAATTCAACATCAAGAGTTTGCGCCAATTCCTTGGTGCCCGCCGACGGTTCTAGACCAACAGAAAGAACCACCATGTCGTATTCAGCGTAGGTCTTCACTCCGCTATCGTCAGTGTACTCAAGTACTATGTTGCCATTATCTTTCTCCCGCACCATCGGTGTGGGCATTGCCTTGATATACTCAACACCGAACTTCTCTTTAGCAGACTGATAATACCTCTCAAATCCCTTCCCGAACGCACGAATGTCCATGTAAAAAATCGATGGTTTAATTTTCTCGTCATGCTCGCGCGCAATGATGGCCTGTTTGGTTGCATACAAGCAGCACACAGAGGAACAATAGTCCTTACAGATTTCAGGTTTTCTTGAACCTACACACTGAATCCAAGCTACTTTGACCGGGTGCTGCCCATCTGATGGACGCATCACCTGACCTTGAAATGGTCCGGAAGCAGAGAGAATTCTTTCAAATTCCAGACTTGTGATCACGTTTGCCATCCGGTTATAGCCATAGTCGCCTTCGACAAAATTCGGATCATAGGGTTTGAATCCAGGCGCCGCAATAATGGAGCCAACCTGGATCTCTACTATCTCGTCTTTCTGTTCAAAATCAATTGCCTCAGTCAGACAGAATTTTTCGCAAGCTTTGCATTTTCCTTTGAGAAAGTACACGCACTTAGCAGTGTCAATTACAGGGATATTGGGGATGGCTTGCGGAAAGGGACTGAAAATTGATTTTCTTTTTGCCAAACCCATATCGAATTCGCTATCAGTTTTGGTTGGACATTTCTCCTGACACGTGCCGCAACCAGTACACTTGCTCATATCAACCATACGGGCTTTCTTCAGCACCTTAACCGTCAAGTTGCCTTCTTCGCCATCTATGCTTTCCACTTTTGAATATGTCAGAAGCTCAATATTGAGATGTTTCCCCACCTCTATAAGCTTTGGAGAAATCATACACATGGAACAGTCATTAGTGGGGAAGGTTTTATCCAATTGAGCCATTCGGCCGCCAATAGAGGGATTCTCTTCAACAATGTACACCTTGAAGCCAGAATTCGCCAGATCCAAGGCCGCCTGCATACCTGAAATTCCACCCCCGACAACCATCACCGCGCCGATTTTTGGTTTTGATCCATTACCACTCATAATCGCACCTTTTTCTCAGATTCAGCCCTTCCAACTGGGTCTCTTCATGTTATGTAATCTATAATAACAGAGCAGCCTGTTTTGGCTGCTCCGGCAAACTAGGGCAAGGGTCATTCTGCCATCGCTGAGTTTGTCACTTTGAGGGTACAAACCCACATTCATGAACGGGCACTAACTCCGTTATTATAATATACCCTTATTACTGAGTCCAGTACCTCCTAAGGATCACTTAACTATTACTGCATCAAATTTGCAGGCGTCATAGCAGGTTCCGCAGTTGATGCATTTTTCTTGATCTAATTTAACGGGCTGTTTTTTCTCAAACAAAATGACTGCTTTGGTTGGGCAATTCTTGGCACAAAGACCACAACCCTTGCATAATTCTTCATCGATAGAAAAACTAATCAGTTCTTTGCAAATCCCACCCGGACAACGTTGCTCGTTAATATGGGCTTCATATTCATCCCGGAAATAGCGGATGGTGGAAAGAACAGGGTTGGGAGCCGATTTCCCCAAACCGCACAGAGAACCTTTGATAATGGTTTGACTCCATTCTTCCAATAACTCGATGTCACCAGGTTTGCCTTTACCTTCGCAGATGCGTTCAAGAACCTCTAACACTAACTCAGTCCCAATGCGGCAGGGATTACACTTTCCACACGATTCCTCCTGAGTGAAGCTCAAGAAAAATCGAGCCACGTCCACCATACATGTACGTTTGTCCATTACCACCATTCCACCCGACCCCATGATTGAACCGGCAGAATCCAAAGAATCGAAGTCAACCGGAAGATCGAGTTGATCAGCCGGCAAACACCCCCCCGAAGGGCCTCCTGTCTGTACTGCCTTAAACTCCCTACCCCCCATGACACCACCACCAATACCGAAAATAATCTCCCTCAGTGTTGCGCCCATGGGCACTTCAACTAAACCACTGTTTACCACTTTGCCCGTCAATGCAAAGACGGCGGTACCAGGACTGTTGGGTGAACCGATACCTGCAAACCACTCCCCACCATTGGAAATAATCACAGGCACTGTTGCGAACGATTTTACATTGTTAAGGACCGTAGGCATGGTATACAATCCTGATTCGACGGAGCGGGGAGGTTTCACCCTGGGCATCCCTCGTTTCCCTTCGATGGAATACATTAAAGCGCTGGCTTCACCGCAAACGAACGCTCCCGCACCCTGAGCTATCTCCAAGTTAAAACTAAACCCGCTACCCATAATGTTTTCACCAAGAAATCCGCGTTCTTTTGCCTGTTCAATCGCAATTTTCAGCCTGTTAATAGCCAGCGGATATTCGGCACGTACATAAATATAACCATGGTTACTACCTATCGCATAACCACAAATAGCCATACCTTCCATTACAGCATGGGGATCAGCTTCCAGAGTACTACGATCCATAAAGGCCCCGGGGTCACCTTCATCCGCATTGCACACAACATATTTCGGAGTTCTCTCGGATTTGAGAGCTCCAGCCCACTTTCTCCCGGTGGGAAAACCAGCTCCACCTCTACCACGTAAACCGGATTTGGTAACCTCATCAATCACCTGTTCGGGACTCATGCCTGAAAGGACTTGTTTCAGCCCTTCATATCCACCGACTCCAATATAGTCATCAATACTTTCAGGATTTATGTGACCGCAATTGCGGAGGACAATCCGTTGCTGCTTCTTGTAGAAATCGATATCCTCATATTTAGGAATAAGGGTTTTTGTTGCAGGGTCTTTATAGAAAAGACGCTCTACCGGTGTTCCCCCCTTCAAATGAGATTCAACAATCTCAGCAGCATCTTTTTCCTTTACGTTACAATAGAATATGCCATCCGGCTCAACTATCACAATAGGACCCTTTTCGCAAAAACCATGACATCCTGTTGGTTTAACTTCAACGCTATCAGCCAACCCATGATTCGTGAGTTCTTTCTGCAACTCTTCTCTTATGTATACGGAACGAGAGGATACACAACCTGTTCCTTCACAAACCAGCATTGCACGTTTGTTTCCGTTGCCTTCGTGATGGGTCATTTTAATTATCCCCCCTTCTTGAGGCAAATATTTCGGAGACCTTCCCTGGACTCACTTTCCCGAAGGTATCCTCATCAATAACCATCGCTGGAGCCAACGCACAAGCACCAATACAAGCCACTGTTTCAAGGGTATATTCCATATCCTCAGTGTTTTCGTTCTCATCAATACCAAGGTCTATTTTGACCTGATCCAGAACAACTCCTCCGCCTCTTACGTGGCAAGCAGTTCCCCGGCATACCCTGACTACGTGACGCCCTCGAGGACTTGTCCTAAATTGAGCATAAAAAGTAATCACACCATAGATTTCAGATGCCGAAATCCTCAGTGTCTTCGATACTTCGTCAATTGCCTCACGTGGCAGGTAGCCAAGTTCTTCCTGAACCTGCTGAAGCGCCGGAATAGTTACACCCTTTTTCCCCTTAAATGGGGCCAATATCTCAGCCAACTGACTTGACATGGTCACCTCCCTGTCTAAGCAACACAACAAAAAAGGGAGCCGAATAACAATTCGCTCCCCTTACATGTTTTTCATTGAATACAGACCTGTTTCATCCGATCACTAAATACCTTTGGATAAATGCATTATTCCTATCAATTCTATCATATTGCCATCGGGAGGGGCAAGGTAGTGCACTCACAAAAATACCGAAGCTTGCATCGGTATTGTGAACACCTGCAGTAACACTCATACGCGGTTCCATGGCTATACAAGACAGTTGAAAAGTTTCGCCTAATCCACTATACTTGCTCCAACTTTTACCGCCCGATAACTCCAAATGAGTTCGATCGATTATGAGTGAAAAAGAAATTCAGGAAATTGTCCAGATTCTGAAAAGGTGCGAGGTCTTTGTGGGATTACACGATAATGACCTCACGAAGATCGCGTCTTTACCTTCAATACACCAAGAAACATACGAAGCAGACGAAACTATTTCACTGGAGAATGAGCCTGCTGAAAACCTATACATTTTGGTCGAAGGTCAAGTCGGGTTACGGTTAAAAGTCGAACTTGTTTTGGAAAGCCAACCAAGAGAGATAAAAGTTGATACAGTAAGCAAAGGCAGCATTTTTGGATGGTCAGCTTTGGTGCACCCTTACGCATCGAGCAGAACGGCTGTCTGTTCCATGAAAAGCAAGGTGCTCGTAATTAATGGAAAAGAGTTGATTCAGTTGATGGACAATGACGAACACATTGGCTATGAGGTAATGCGAAGTATAGCTTGTGTAATAGCCTCACGCCTTAGGACCCCTAACAACTACTTCTGGGCAGAACTACTAAAGGCACGTAACGGTATGATATCTCTTAATGAATAGCTATCCAATAGTTGCCTGCCCCTCAACAATTAGCTTCATCTTTGTATTGGCCACAAACTTGCCAAGTTATGCTCGATGATATAAAATTTAGTTAAGTGTGCAACATGTCGACCTGGGAATCAATAGCGTGGTTACGAGCATTATCCAGTAGCTAAATAGGAAGGGAAAAGATTCTTCCAAGTGGATTGCTATAGCTTATATCCTGCCAAGTTATTTGTTGGCAGGCCCTCACTATCCTCCGGGTTTAATTCATGGTGCCAATCGTGATTAATGCTCAAATTATGGGCAGTAAATGAAGCAAAACTAGGTGTTCCGTGTGTTGCTGTGACTGAGCGCGGGCAGTCTAGAAAGGGATACTATTATGAGCGATAATTCCAGTGGAAATAAAGTAGGTGCAGTACTGGTTGCCGGCGGAGGAATCGCCGGTATGCAATCGGCGCTTGATTTGGCCAATTCCGGATTCAAAGTTTACATAGTAGAGGAGACCACTTCGATTGGCGGTAGGATGTCTCAGCTTGACAAGACCTTCCCTACCAATGATTGCGCCATGTGCATGATATCTCCCAAACTCATCGAAGTCGATAAACATCTTGACATCGAAATCATTTCGAACGCTAGTATACAGTCACTAGAGGGGAAGGCTGGCAATTTCATAGTAAAGGTGCTCAAGCAGCCCCGATATATTGATTTGGACAAATGCAGTTCCTGTGGCGACTGTGCAGACGTATGCCCAGTGACCCTGCCGAATGAGTTCGAACAAGGTCTGTCGCAACGTAAAGCTGCATTCAAACGCTATCCGCAGGCAATTCCTAGCTCTAATGCAATAAGCAAACAGGGTACGGCACCGTGTAAGGTTGCATGTCCGGCCCATATCAGTGTTCAAGGTTATGTAGCGCTTATTGCAGAGGGTAAATACAAAGAAGCTATCGACCTAATACGGGAAGAAGCTCCTTTCCCGGCAGCCCTGGGTAGAGTATGCACACACCCATGCGAAACAAACTGTACACGCCGAAACGTGGACGAATCGTTATCTATTTGCAGGCTGAAGAGGTTCGCGTCCGATGAGGTTATTACGTCTGGCACAGATACCCCTCCAATATCTGCGGAAAGCAAGAACAAGAAGGTAGCTATAGTTGGGTCTGGCCCGGCAGGACTCAGTGCCGCTTATTATCTGGCTCTTATGGGTTATCAGCCAACCGTATTTGAAGCTCTTCCTGTTGCCGGTGGAATGATGGCCGTAGGAATTCCATCCTATCGCTTACCCAAAGATGTCCTCAATAAAGAGATCGATTTCATAAAATCAACGGGAGTTGAGGTAAAAACCAGCACTCCTATTGGAGATTCATTACCACTTGAAAAACTGGCAAACCAAGGCTAC
>JABHWQ010000139.1 GCA_018657655.1 Chloroflexota bacterium
CAAATGGGCTGGTCCCACCTCTACCTATCCAGTAACCGCCTCCGTCATGCTGCTCATTTTGCTCCTCAAGACGTTTCTCAAGCTCTTTCATTAGCTCATCGAGGTCCCAATCATCAAACTGCGCCATTTCCTCTTCGGTGAAAAGCGATTCAATACTGGCAACATTTTCGGGGTCTTTTAACCAATCCAGAATCTCGTCTCTGATAGCATCCGGCGTCTCGATCCCCTGAAAATACTCTTGAAAAGCGAGGTCATACGGATCAAAGAAGGTTTCACTTTTCACCAGGATGGCCCTGGCTAAAAAGTAGAATTCTTCAAGATTGGAGATGTACCCGTTGGAAAGCGCCTGCATCAGCGTCATCCACTCGGTTAGCGTAACCGGTACACCTTTCCTTTTTAGCGTGAAGAAAAAATCAGTGAACATATTTTTAAGTATTCAGTATTGGAAGTTATCAGTCAGAGTTTTTACTTAAATAGATTGCTTCGCTTCTGACTCTTGGCTTCTGAATTCTGACTCCTATATTTAGTATCTCCAGCGAACGTTCCTGGTACCGCCACCACCTGTAGCATTACCTGTATAAGCAGTGTTGAAGTATTCGTGGTCTACTTCCTTTTTGAGCAATGTCCCTATAAACGGGATCTCTTGTGATATCTTATCGTGTGGAATTCCTCCAATCATAAGAGCCTGCAGCCAATCAAGGAGCTCGCTTGTTGATGGCTTTTTCCGAAACTCGTCAACATTCCTTAGGGCATAGAAAACTTTCATTGCTTCTTTGAGTAACTTGCTTTCGATATCAGGAAAATGGACATGAACAATCTCTTCCATCCCTTCTTTTTCCGGAAACTCGATATAGTGGAATACACAACGGCGCAGGAAAGCATCCGGGAGTTCCTTTTCAGCATTCGAAGTAACAATCATGATCGGTCGGTTTTTGGCCGAGATGGTCTGCTTGGTCTCAGGAATATAGAAGGTCATCACATCCAATTCGTTTAGAAGATCATTAGGGAACTCTAGATCCGCTTTATCAATCTCGTCAATGAGCAACACTAACTGCTCATCAGAATCGAACGCTTCCCCCAGTTTTCCCAGTTTGATGTACTGGCTAATATCGGCGATATCCTTATCGCCAAAACGGCTATCGTTTAAACGCTGCACAGTATCATAGACATACATACCCTCTTGGGCTTTAGTAGTCGATTTGATATTCCAGATAAGGAGTTTCTTATCCAGTCCTTTGGCTATACTATGTGCCAGCATGGTTTTCCCGGTTCCCGGCTCACCTCTGATAAGTAGCGGCCTACCCAGAGCTATTGAAACGTTGACGGCACTTTTTAGCGGTGACGAAGCAACGTAATCTGCTGAACCTTTGAATTTGTCGAAATCCTTATCGAAATACGGCATTGTATTGTCCTCCCGGCGTTAGCCATAGTGTTGCTGCGCATTCCAGCAAAAAACTGAGGCGCATTCAGTAATTATTGTATCACGAATAGAGCGTATGGTTCAAAAATGCCTCTGCCTGAATGATCGCACTCTATCAATAAAATGATCTTTAAGGCTAAAAAGGTTATAATAACGTCTGTGTGCAAATGGTGATGACCTTTTCGGTTTTGACCAACCTAAAACATCGCCATAAAAAACAACTGTTCATACAACAGAAAGTGGGAGTAAAAAGTGGAAATCTTGAAGCAGATCAATTATGAACCAAAAAATGTTGTCGGCGGATACACAGACAGAATATTGAGGATCGATCTAAGCACGCAGGAAATCTCAATCCAGGAATTGCCTCCTGAGTACAAGGATAAATACACCGGTGGCCGTGGATATGCCATGCAATTGATCTGGGATGGCACAACCAGCCAGACCCGCTATGACAGCGCTGAAAATATCCTGGTTATGGCCAGCGGGCCCCTCGGCAACGAGCCCAGCTTCCCAGGAACCGGAAAATTTATAGTCGGCACAATCTCACCCCTGACGAGCACTTTTGTAGATTCCAATATCGGCGGTCATTTCGGGCCGCTACTGAAGCTAGCCGGTTTTGATGCGATAGCTGTTTCCGGCATATCCAGAGAGGATGTAGTCATCCTTATTGATGGTGACGCTCGCACTATCAGCATTGCCGCTACGCCTTCTTATGGAGAGGAAACCGATAAAGGGGCCCTTTCATTCGGTGATAGATTGCTCAGCGAAGTTGGCGGCGGGGAATATAGCGATACAGTTGCTGCTGTAACCGTGGGGCAAGGCGCAACCAACACCAAATTCGGAATCGTTAATAGCTTGTATTTCGATAAAAAACGTAACCGCATTCGCTCCAAACAAGCCGGCAGGGGCGGTACCGGAACCGTTATGCGATACAAAGGACTTCGAGGAATTGTTACCCGAACCGGATTATCCAAGGCAAATGGGAACAACGCCATCGATAAAGAAGGAGTTCGCAGAGCTGGGTCTGCACTTCGCGAGGTCGTCGCGAAACATGATCCGGAGCAGCTGAACCTGTCCGCTTGGGGCACCACCGCCCTCTCCGAATATATGGATAAATTCCATCTTCTTCCCATAAACAACTACCAGTTCGGGCATAGTTCCGAATCACCAAAGCTATTTGCCCAGGTATTTCATGATGACTATTTCTCCAAAAAGATTCCGGATGGATGCTATTACGGGTGTAATTTGGCTTGCGCCAAAGGAGCTGAAAACATCACCCTGAAACGCGGACCCCGCGCCGGGCAGGTTGTGGGAGTCGATGGGCCCGAATACGAAACTGTTGGAGCAGTTACGTGTATGGGCATTTTCAGCCCCGATTTCATTTTGGAATACAACTGGTACTGTGACGAACACGGAATCGATACTATTTCCACCGGTGTTGTGATCTCATTTTATATGGAGTGTTTCCAGAGAGGGTTCCTTACCGCCGAAGACACTGGCTATGAATTGAAGTTCGGTGATGAAGAATGTGCCTCACGATTGGTACACGAGATAGCTGCCGGTGAAGGTTTTGGTAAAATCGCGGGACAGGGTGTGGCTTTGGGTAAGGATTGGGTAGCTCGCAAGGCTGCTGCTAGTCAGGGTGTTGCAGAAAATGCCATCATGGCCGAACTGGATAAGTTTGCTATGGTCTGCAAGGGACTAGAATTCTCGATGTACATTTGCAAAGAGTCGCTTGCTCAGCAGGGCGGATATGGCTTCGCTCTTAAAGGCCCCCAACATGATGAGGCATGGCTTATTTTCATCGATCAGGTTCATAAAGAGTTACCCACTTTCG
>JABHWQ010000028.1 GCA_018657655.1 Chloroflexota bacterium
ATCCATAAACCGCTCCCGACCTGTATTCGTCTGGCAAAGTTCCCGAATGGTGCAACCATAGGAGACCTTCAATAAATTGGTGGGCGGCAAATATGATGGGACAAATTGAAAGCGGTATTTCAGATTTTTCTTTCGGTATGCGTGAAATTGCAATACCGCTTGCGGCAAGTACACCACTGGCTGCAAAACTTGCTTCTGCTGAAAAACACATTGCCCTTGCCCCTCAGCCTACAACTTAATTGAATAGCCGAGTTTTATTAGCATACACTTTAACAAAAATCGATTTACAAAACAAGCCTTCATAATAATGACTTGTGCGAAATCCCCGACTAATCTTTCAGCAGAAACAGTATCTGAGTTTCTAATTCCTCCGGGGGGCAGGTCGGGATCATTCAGATACACTTCATAAACCACGCCGGTTGATTCATACCCATTGTCAGCGATCCATTGTGCGAGTTCATTGTAGCCGGTTCGATATCGCTGTGTTGACCGATATAAACACAAGTAGCGGCTTTTCCTGATGGAATTTCACTGGTTTCTTATGTCACCCCTACCCGGCAAAAGGGGGGCCGACTGGTTGTGCCCCAGATTCTCCGAGGTACTGGGCAATGGCGCCATACGCCTGCCCCAACACCACAGGTAAATTCTCCACTACAGCCCTGGTTCGTATAGATAAAACAGGTTGAGCAAATTCCTCGCCTAATTCGCATTTATAGGGCCGATACCATTCATCTCGGTCTTGAAGCTATCTTATGAACAAACTGACATGAAAAGACAAGCCGTTCCTCAAATCCTCTGAAAAATATTTCCTGCGAAAACCAGCTTTGAACCCATCCGTTTTCACCGACTATTTTTCTTTTCCCTCAAAGTAATCCTGAACCAGATTAATACTGTCTTTTGCAGCATTACTGACGTGTTCAGCCGCCTGTCCCACTGTAGCTCTATTGTTGGAATTCATCTCAATGAGCCGCAATCCAACCTGTATGCGAAAGCTGTTAAGAGCCATGGTTATCTGGCTCATGTCGCCCATGAGACTGTGAATCCGTTCAATAGGTCTAAACAGAAATAGCCCCGCCAAATCCACTACACCAAAACCAGCTGAAGTGAGCGACTCGAGACCGCTGATGTCGTTGCGGAACGCGGCAACAATCGGTACGCTGAGCAACACAATACCGATGATGAACATGCCTATGGATAGAACTATCATAACCCAGTATGTGATCGTAAGTTTAGTACGCAATCCCGCGAAATTCGCTCTGGAATCTCTCATGGTTTTGTGCAAATGATCAATAATGAACTTGTTAGCATCACTGCGCTCTTGAGAGCTCATAATTATCTCTGATTCCGGATCTTGGTCGTTCATTCTTGAGCCTCCTTGCACATGATTCTGTACTTATGATTTGTACATAAGATAGCGAGATCGTTCATATTACATCAGATTGCAATCAAGAAAACCATATATCAAATTTCGCTACAGAAGACGTGAATCCGTGAAGTCAGATTCAAAAGTGGTCAACACCAAAAGAACCAACCCAGCAATAATTGAGGATTTGCCCCATATGGACATTATCCCTCCCTGCGCTAGATAAAATCACTTATCAATGCATTTGCTTTTATCTATTCCGCATCGCGTCTACCAAGCATATCAATGACGTTAATTAGCCTTGATTTGTCTGGCAGCACTAGTTTGGTATTGTTCTCCAGAGATGCCTGGGCAACCTCAAGCTGTTTCAAAGTCTGAGCATTGCCAATGAAGTACTTATCAGCTGCGTTTGATACAGTCTCGATAGCCTGGGATTCACCTTCGGCTCTCAGAATGGCCGCCTGCCTGGCACCTTCCGCTACTAGTATCTCCTTTTGCTTCTGCCCCTCTGCAACGAGTATCGCATTCTGCTTATCGCCTTCTGCTTCCAGTATCTGTCTATCCCGGTAAGCTTCAGCACCAAGGATTACACTTCGTTTCTCACGCTCGGCCTTCATCTGCTTGCTCATTGCGTCTGAAATATCGCGAGGAGGTTCGATTTCTTTTACTTCAACCCTGGTAACCTTTACCCCCCACTTATCCGTGGCTTCATCCAGTGTGTTCCTGAGAGAAGCGTTAATACGCTCCCTTGAAGTCAAAGTCTCATCCAGAGCCATTTCACCGATCAAATTTCTCAGCGATGTTTGCGCAAGTTTGCTGACAGCAGCATAGAAATTGGCAACCTCGTATCTGACAGCCTTGGGATCAGTTACGTAATAATATATGATCGCGTCCACATTTACTGTGACATTGTCCATCGTAATAACCGGTTGAGGTTCAACATCAAGAACTGTTTCCCTCATATCAATTCTCACAATTACCTTGTCAACAAAAGGAACAATAAACCTGAGCCCAGGGTCCAGAACTTCCTTGAATCGTCCGAACCTCTCCACAATACCCTTTTGAGCCTGATGGACGATGGTTATTGATTTAGCCAGTGTCACCAGTGCCAGTACCACGATGATTGCCAGTATTATAATCGCTGCTGCCATTTCTATTTCCCTCCATTACTTTTCTTTACGGTCAGTGTAACGCCCTCAATTCCGGTAACCACCACATCCTGCCCTTCACTAATAGCCTCTCCTGATCTCGCTCTCCATTCCTCATATCCAACTTTCACCAGGCCATCATTGCTGGCACTTATTTCTTTCTGAACGGATCCTTTTCTCCCGATAATGGTATCGATATTCGTCTTTTCACCTTTCACGAGCATGCGTCGATGAACGTACTTCCTGCCACCAACGACATACATTATGGATACCGCACTAACCACAACTATCGTCACTGCCCACGATCCAAACGGCCATGTTGCCAACCCGCTAATTACGAATACCGAGCCCACGATCACCATATCGAGGCCGGTATCCACCCCGACCAGTAGTTCCAACACAGCTAGAAACAACCCGGCCCCAACGAATATCAGCCACAGCCAATCATTCGCAAATTCCAAGTAATTCACCTCCTTTTTCCGAAACGAAGTGTAATTTGATATGAGTGCATTGATCAATAACCAGACTGCTATTGCACAAGATTGTACGAAATAGCATTACAGCTTGTCAACAAATAATAAAACAGGAGGACTACGTTTAACTATCCGATTAAGTTTGCATTACTGCCGTTTTCTTAGTTCGATCGCTTTGGCATGAGCGGTTAAACCTTCCGCTCTGGCTATGGCCGTAGCATGACTGCCTAACGCTTGAAATGATTTTTCATCCAAGGATACCAGACTGGTAACCTTGAGAAAATCCAGGACATTTACCGGTGAACTGAAACGAGCGGTACCGCCTGTGGGCATTACATGACTGGGCCCGGCTACATAATCTCCGAGTACCTCGGGAGAGCTCTCACCGATGAAGATACCCCCCGCATGGCGTATCCTGTCGGTAACTGATTGAGCATCCTGTCCCAAGAGACAAAGGTGCTCTGGGGCGTATGCGTTGACGATATCGATAGCTTCATCCACACTGCCAACAACGACTATTCCACCACGCTCATCGAGGGATCTCCTGGCTATTCCATTGCGTTCCAACTCTGAAAGTTGACGTTCAACCTCGCTGGCAACCTTTTCTGCCAGTGACGCTGAAGTGGTTATCATTATCGCCGATGACAATTCATCATGCTCAGCCTGAGCCAGCAAGTCAGCGGCACAGGAAACCGGATTTGCCGAATCATCAGCCAGTACGATCGTCTCTGTCGGGCCCTGAAGACCATCGATATCCACCGCGCCGAATACCTGCTTTTTGGCCAGCATCACAAAAATGTTGCCCGGTCCACATATTTTATCCACTCTGGGAACGGATTCAGTACCAAAAGCAAGACCGGCGATAGCTGGGGCTCCGCCGATCGCGAATACCCGGTCAACTCCTGCGATCTCTGCAGCCGCAAGCGTTAACGGAGGAATCCGTCCGTCTTTCTTGGGAGGGGTCGCCAGAATGATCTCATCAACGCCAGCCGCTCTGGCCGGTATCGCCGTCATAAGCACAGTTGAAGGATAGGATGCTGTTCCCCCCGGTGCATAGACACCCACTCGCTCGAGCGGGGCCAGAATTTGTCCAACCCCCTCACCTAACTCGGTTCTTCCGATAGGCAATGTATCACGTTGCCTTTGGTGGAAATTACGTATATTATCAGCGGCAATTTTTAAAGAAACTAATAGATGTTCGTCAACTTCCTTTTTAGCGGCGGCTATTTCTTCACCAGGGACCTCAACCTGCTTTAGCTCTGCTCCATCCAAGATTTCTGCATACTCAATTAGGGCAGCATCGCCATTGGCCCTAACGTTTTGAATAATCCTCCGCACTACTTCATCAGCAGTGAGTTCCTGACCAAACGTCTCGATTATTCGGCGTTTAACATGGACCGGCAATTCTACCGATTCCGCCGACAAGCGCTTTAATAGTGTTTCCTTGGCAACTTCAACATCCCGGATTATTCTCAACTTACTATCCCTTCAATCGGAAGTCAAACCTTTCTTGAAAGTGCCGACAAGCGTATCGATTCTCTCTTTCTTGTCTGGATCAGCGAGACTATTCGAATTGCCAATAAGACAACCGGTCGATTCCATAATAGTCTCGATAATCTTTAGCTTGTTCTTCGCCAACGTCGCACCGGTCTCTGTATTTTCGATGAGCACATCAGCATCTTCAGGCAAGAACGCCTCAGTTGCCCCCCAAGAAGGAATCACCTTATATGGAGAAAGGTGATTATCCCTAGCATATTTATCAGCGATATTAGTGTATTCTGTTGCAATACGCAATACCGGAATTTGTCCGGATATTAACAAATGCCTCAAATCATTGGTGTTTTCCACCGGCAGATCGTTATGCACAACAGCAACAATCCTGACACGACCAAATCCCAGATCAATTAACTCCTCAACGGGGCTCGATGGAAACTGATACATCTGGTCCCTCAGCCAGTCCCGACCGGTTATTGCCAGATCGAAATTGCCATTTGCCACCTGAAGAGGCATGTCCTGCGGCCTGATAACCTTTACTTGTGCCCCATCGAAAAGAAGACGTGGTCTTCGAGTAGGTGGAGGTTGTCGATAGCCCTTTATTCTCAGACCGGCCGTTTTCATAAATTTACTTGTGTGGCTTTGTTGATGTCCATCAGCAAGGGCTAAGGTGACTACTCCATCCTCAAAAACGGATGACTCAAACTCTTCTTCCGGTTCGATTTCTGAAATCGATAATTCCGCTTCTGATCCCCTTCCCGGATCAGTTTTATAAAACAGCTCCAGCATAGAACTCAGGTCTTTCTGCTCCAAGCTCGCTCTGTTGGCAATAAGCCATGCATTACCTGCCAGAAGTTTTGCTATGGGGATGAGGTTCTTTTCGATTAGATCGTCCGGGGATGAGGCCGATACAACAGCCAAATCGGCATGTTCGGGAGGATACGCATCCGTAGCTCCCCAAACAGGTAAGACCTTGAATCTCCTCAACCGAAGTTTCAGCGCAAAAGCTTCGGCCAGGTTAGGATATTCGCTGAC
>JABHWQ010000123.1 GCA_018657655.1 Chloroflexota bacterium
ATCCTCTAGCCGATCCGTACCTGATCGGCGTATCCCAGGGAGCCCTACTTGGGGCGGTTATTGGTTTTGTGATTCCGGGGATCGGCGACAATTTGACTGATTTTGGAGTTGTCCCTACCCTGGCTTTTGTCGGAGCTATGGGGGCCGTGATAACGGTCTACCTTATTGCGCGTAGCGGGAAAAGTCTTCCAGTCACAACGTTGATTCTGGCAGGAGTAGCGCTGGGCGCCTGGCTTTCGGCTATCAGTCATTATTTAATGCTCCAAAGTGACGATGGAAAGCTCCACGCGATCGTTTCCTGGATGTTTGGTCACATCGACGACGAATGGAACCAGGTTTTGACAGTTCTTCCCTTCGCACTAATTGGGATATGTATCATCTGGCTCTATGCCCGGCCTCTCAATGTTATGCAGCTCGATGAAGAACAGGCACAACAATTAGGTATAAATGTCGAAAGAACAAAACTAATCCTGTTGGCATGCTCAACTCTGATCACGGCAGTATCGGTAGCTTTTTGCGGAATCATCGGATTTGTTGGAATCATTGTGCCTCATGCAGTGCGACTTATCTGGGGACCGGACCATCGGTTCCTGCTACCACTATCAACGCTGGTGGGGGCGATATTCCTGATCATGGCGGATACGGGTGTCAGAACCATCACCGATCCCGAATCGATACCAATCGGAGTGATAACCGCCTCTGTGGGGGCGCCATTCTTCCTCTTTTTGCTGTGGAAGAAAAAACGAGGAACCTTCTTCTGAGAAGTTAAAGAAAAACAATGCTTAAACTGGAAAACATCAGCCTTGGCTATGGCAAACAGGACATCTTGACGGATATCAATCTGTCTGTCGAGCGTGGCGAGATGCTGGGAATAATAGGTCCCAATGGGTCGGGGAAATCCACGCTTGTCAAGGGCATTTGCCGGTTGCTTATTCCGAGGACTGGACGAGTATTTGTTGATGGAAAGGATGTGGCTGGTATTAGCAGAAGCAAGCTGGCTCGGATCGCTGCAGTGGTACCGCAGACTCCAAACCTCCCCGATACGTTCACCGCTTTTGAAATTGTCCTTATGGGGCGAACCCCACATCTGGGAAGATTCCGCTTTGAGGGAAATAGAGATTTCGATATCGCCTGGAAAGCGATGGAGATAACTAATACGCAGTCGATCGCTGAACGAAGGATAGACGAAATCTCAGGCGGTCAAAAGCAGCTTTTGACAATCGCTCGGGCATTGGCTCAGGAACCGAAGCTTATTCTTCTTGATGAACCCACGGCTCATCTCGATATCAACTACCAGATCGAAACCCTGGATTTCGTCAGGGGACTGTGTTCGCAGCAACATATCGCGGCGATGGCTGTTTTGCACGACCTCAATCTCGCGGCTCAGTATTGTGATCGGCTGGCACTTCTGAGTAAAGGGAGTATTCAGGCAGAGGGTTCGCCGCAGGAAGTGATTACGGAGCAAAACGTCAAAGAGGTCTACGGAGCGAATGTTTGCGTGTATCCTCATCCGGTCAACGGTTTGCCCACTACAGTGATCATGCCCGGTGAAAGTAACCAAACAGCCGAATAGCAGGGATAATCTTTCCGATGGATAATCTTTTTATTTTACTCCTGGCATTGATAATCGATCTCATATTCGGCGATCCTCCCACATCGGTTCACCCGGTCGGATGGATGGGAAAGCTGATTTCCCTTCTGGAAAAACGTGCGCCGAAGAGAAGCCCAAACGCTCGGTTTGCATTTGGGATAGTGATGGTTTTGTTTGGTGTTGCCGTTTTCGCGGTTCCTGCTTTTTTTCTTTTGGAATATCTCGGTGAGCTTCATCGCATTATCTATATCATTGTGGGGGCGCTGTTGCTCAAGTCATGCTTCTCAATCATTGGGCTGCGACGATTCGCTTTACGGGTCAAAAACGATTTGAACGATAATAATCTAAAAAGTGCACAGATCAAGACAAGTGCTCTGGTCAGCCGCAATACCGAAAACCTGACTGAACCATTGATAGTTGCTGCTACGGTGGAGTCGGTTTCCGAAAGCACTTCAGATAGCATTGTGGCCCCTCTATTCTGGTTTTTGATACTGGGGATACCTGGGGCTGTTGCCTATCGAGTGGTCAATACGTTCGATTCGATGATAGGTTATCATGGAAAGTATGAGCATCTGGGAAAGTTCGCGGCCCGGATTGATGATGTTTTGAATTTTATTCCAGCGAGGCTCACTGGTCTGATGATCGTAATGGCCACGTTTTTCTCTCGGGGAAACACGGCTGCGGCCTGGCGAATCATGGTTCGCGATCATTCCAAAACGGAGAGTCCGAATGCCGGTTGGCCCATGAGCGCCGTAGCGGGAGCGTTGGGGGTATTGCTGGAGAAAGTGGGACATTACAAATTAGGAGAGACGAACGGTGCGCTTTCAATTCAAAAAATCGATGCTGTACTGTTTATAATGTATATTGTGACTGCGATCTGGATTTTGCTGTGTTTTACCGTTGAGGGGGTACGATTTGCCCTTACGTCCTAGGCCGGAGATAGAGAACCTCGAAGCGTGTCCTCACGGAGGGCCCAATTATGCCGAGTTGGAACGGATGGGGTTTGCACCGGAAGATGTGCTCGATTTCAGTGTGAGCGCAAATCCCTTCGGTCCGCCTCCGGGCGTTATTGAATCCTTCAAAACCGTGGCCGTTGACCGTTATCCGGATTCGGACTCAGCAAAACTCAGACGTGCTCTGGCAGATAAGCTTCAAATAAATACAAATAACATCATAGTGGGCAACGGCTCGATGGAACTCATCCGGATCGTTGCATCCGCCTATATAGACAGGGAAGACACGGCTGTCATTGTCGAGCCTACGTTCGGGGAATATGAAATCGCCTGTCAGATTGCTGGTGCTAAGATCGTCAAATTCAAATTGCGAGAGGATGATGATTTCAATTTGAATGTGGATGATTTTTCGGAATTTGTCCGTGACAATCGACCAAAAGCGATTTTTCTCTGTAATCCGAACAATCCCACCGGACAGTATCTCGACCGGAGCACGATTGAGCAAATCCTTTCCGTCTGCCAGGACTCGCTCCTGGTTCTCGATGAGGCATATATTAGTTTCACCGAAAATCCCTGGCGTGCACTTGACCTGGTTAATCGTAACAATCTAGTTATCCTGCGGTCGATGACCAAAGACTATGCTCTTGCCGGTTTGCGATTGGGATATGCAGTGGCCAGTCCTGAGATTGTCGATACTTTGAGAAAAGTATGTTCTCCGTGGAATGTGAATGCGGTTGCTCAGTGTGCCGGAGTTGAAGCCATACAGGATTCGGGCTACCTTAGACAGTGCCAGAACGATATTCGTAAAGCTGGGGATTTTCTAAAGGCAGAACTGACTCAACTTGGTTTGAAACCCTTGCCATCCCAGGCTCATTTCTTCTTGATCAAAGTTGGGGATGCCGCCAAATTCCGGCAGGCCCTACTCAGATATGGTATCATGGTGCGAGATTGCACTTCGTTCGGTTTGCCGGAGTATACCCGTATTGCTCCACGTTCGGTACCTGAATGCGAAATATTGATCGGCGCAATCAGGAAAATCCGGGAATGAAAAAAGCACTCATATTTAGCCTGATCGTTATTCCGGCACTGGTCACGGCTATCTTGGGTATCAGAACAAATGGTATTGGCTTGGGCGCGGCGAGAAAGACGTTTTGGATATTGGGGCCAATGACTTTGCGGACTTCATGATTTCAACCGACATTGATAACAGCCAGTTGCGTAACATCGTAACAGAAAGGTTTTTGGGTACAGAACCAACGGAAATCAAGGTAGAGGGTCAAGCGTTGTTCAAAGTGGGCCAAGCTAGTGTTGAACTAGAATTCGATGGAAGAGATGTCGATCCTTACAAGCCACTACCGGAAGACGAAGGAACCGTAACAGAACCGGTTGAATCAGGAACAAAAGGAGCACTAAGTGAATAAAGGACTTGTCCATGTTTATACGGGCGACGGCAAAGGCAAGACAACAGCGGCCCTGGGGCTGGCGCTCCGTGCTGCGGGGCAAGGTCTCAAGGTTATTATCATTCAGTTTCTTAAAGGCGACCGAGATACCGGGGAACACCATTTCGCGGCAAATTATCACCCCTTTGACATAGTGCAGTTCACGGAAGGGAACTGTTTTGTATTGCCTGATAATCAGCTGAAAGAAGACGTAGTAAAGACGATGGCCTATACCAAGAAGGTTATCACCAGCGGTAAATACCAGATGATCATTCTTGATGAAATATTTATCGCTATACACAGAGGGCTGCTAGAGGTCTCGCAAGTTGTTGATGTTATACGCGAAAAGCCGGACACGGTTGAACTTGTCCTCACCGGTCGGAAAGCGCCACCCGAAATCTTGGAACTGGCCGATTACGTCACCGAGATGCAAATGCAAAAGCATCCTTACACCAGAGGAATTAAGGCTCGAAAAGGGATAGAACACTGAATTGACTGGAGTGTGGTTATCAGACTGCGACCCCAAATTATCGCACTCCAAATGCAGATAATAACATGACTGAGCAAATCAATATAAGCGAATACCCTGTCTTTGAAAAAGGTATCTTTAAACAGTATCCGGCCCTTTTCGATGCGTACTTTAGAAATACGCCTGATCATCAGAAGAAGAAATATCAGAAGACTAAAAGAACACTCCCCAAGTATGAGGAAACGTTCAAATGGCAGCTGATCAAAGGGCCTGGTTTCAGTGGGGCTACTCACCCTGGAACAGGTAAAACATTCAATGGGGTTATGACAGCCGCGACTCACCCGGTTTACAACAGCGATTGTCTGTACATCAATCCTTCACAGAACGTATTTGCCATATCCGATCCTCCCGGTGCCACAACTTTCTCCCGAACACTCATCACGGAACTTGATGAATACCTTCAGACGGAACCGGTGGATGAGCTTGGATCACTTATCAACAAAGTCAATAAGAATGCGGGTATGGGATTAAGGGACCGAGCGACACTGGCATTGGTCCACTTTCCACGAAGTCATTCGAGCACAGCGCAAGTGCTGCTTTCGGGTGATTCATACTTATTTCAAGCCAATATTCCCCAAAGAACGTTGAAAAGATTAGATGCCGTACCGAATCGTTGGGGAACACCCAATGCCCATTTCGAGCTAACGCAGGTTGATCTTACCGAAGGGGATATCTTTATCCTTGCCAGTGACGGGATTAGTGCTGTCCGTCCCCGCGATCAAGATAACGGACTGGATGAAGTGGTATTAAGTCATATTCACAGTGATCCCGAAAATTTTGTCTTCAACGTTGCTCAAAACTGCAATGTTATCTTCGAGGAAAAAAACGGTGAGCGAGTAAGGACCGCCTTTGGCGGCGGTGATGATGTTTCCATCATTCTGGTTGATCCGGCAAAGCTGCAGCCCAA
>JABHWQ010000014.1 GCA_018657655.1 Chloroflexota bacterium
CATTGGGGCTGGTGCCGACAAAGGTTTCTATCTTCAAATGTTGCTTGAGTAACTTGAAGAAGATTTCGATCTCCCAGCGCTCACGGTAGACCTTTCCGATGGTAGTGGCGCCCAAGCGAAGGTGATTGGTCAGAAGCTCGATCCTTCGCCGGTTATCGTTATCCCAAACTTGCTGCCCGACGTAGCGTCCCCGGATACTTGAGGCGGGTCTGGGGTCCGGTGAAACGGATTAAGCTGGGCAGTGACTCTTGCGAAATGACCCACCTTCTCTTTTACTCAGTAGGATTGGTCGTTGATTCAACAACCTGCATATGGCCACTGCTCATCAGCTTTTCCACTTGTCTCAATTTCATGGCACTACTGGATTTTCACAATCGTGTTTAGCCCGGTAATCCAAATCTGAAGTTCGGTTTTGGCCATGTCTGCATCCTTGATGTCCTTGTCCTGATGGACCACATAGTTCCTTGGGGTATCGACCTCCAGCTCCTGAAACTGTGCAGCCATTCTTTGTGCCAACTCTAACTTTTGAGGTGGAATAACAGGAGGTGGCAACTGTCTTCATCCAGTAAACTGGATTTCCCTTCACCTAGATTCCGGGTCAAACCCGGAATGACATAAAAACTACTATGTTGTCTGTGTTAGCGTCGGGTTGTCTGTGGTGTCAATATACACGTAGACATTTTCAATAAGGGACATCCCTCTTATAGGAATGGACTACTCAAACACAAGAGAAGAGGCATTGATGTGTCATTCCAGACTTGATACGGAACCTATTCTCCCTTCGCACCTGGATCCCCGCTTTCACGGGAATGACATATAAATGATGCTTTGCTATTCGGAGATATCTATATTCAATTCGTGTTTAAGCTCTCGTGTCATGAGCGCGGGAACGGCTTCCTTGACTGCCAGCCCATTAAAAAGCACTTGGTAGACTTGCTCCGCGATTGGCATTTCCACGTTCAATGTCTTGGCTAATCTAAGTGCAGCAATAGTTGTATCGATCCCTTCGGCAATACCACTCATCGATGATAGTATCTCTTCCAGCGGTCGACCCTTGGCCAGTTCCTGCCCCACAAAACGATTTCGGCTTAATTGGCTGGTGCAGGTAGCCACCAGATCACCCATCCCGGCAAGGCCGGAGAAAGTCAATGGCTTGGCTCCCGCAGCTACGCCAAGTCGAGTGATTTCCGCCAGGCCTCGGGTAATCAGGGCTGCGCGGCTGTTGTCGCCAAATCCTAGTCCATCGGACATACCGACCGCTAATGCCATCACATTTTTCAGTGCCCCGGCAATTTCTACGCCAATCAAGTCGTCATTGATATAGGCTCTGAAAGAAGAGGTTGATATTGTTTGCTGGATTACGGTGGCAACTTCAATGTCCTCCGAAGCTATCACAGTAGCAGTCGGCAGCCCCTGGTATACTTCCTTGGCGAAGTTGGGACCCGAGAGTACGGCAATCTTGCTTTGAGGCCCGAGTTCTTCAGTAACGACCTCGGACATGCGTTTGGTGGTTTCTATTTCGATTCCTTTGCTAATGCTCAAAAGGAACGTTGATTCCGGGATGCTTTGTTTGATGAGTTGCAGATTATACCGCATCGTTTGCGCCGGTACGGCGAGGATCGTAAGCGCTGCCCCAGCCATAGCTTCCGCCGGGTAGGCGGTAGTGCGCAGATTTTCAGGGAAAGAGATGGCGGGAAGATGGGCTATATTCTCTCGATCGGCATTCAACCGGGCGGATTCCTCTTCAGTGCGAGCCCAGAGAACTACTTCCATTCCCTCTGCAGCCAGCATTATTCCCAATGTTGTTCCCCAGCCAGTGGTGCCGACAACAGCTATTCTGGAAGTCATCTCTTTTCTCCCTTTTGTCCTATCTTTCGTTCGGTGCCGGTACGTAAATTGGAAATGTTATCGCGGTGTCGCAGCAGAATAAGCCCTGCCACAATTATTGCGTATACCAGGTATTCAACCGGTTCGTGATCAGTGGCGACAAGCGGAGCCAGTATCACTACACCGCTACAACCCCCTATCATCGATCCCAAAGATACGTACCGCGTAATTGCAATCACCGCTACCCCGAGTACCAGACAGGCCACGCCAATCAACGGTGACATGGCCAGGAGCCCTCCCAGGGAAGTATCGACTCCCTTCCCTCCCTGGAATTTGAGATAAACGGACCAGTTGTGTCCGATGACGGCGGCTACTGCTGCCACGACCTGGGCGCTTTGATCATCGAATGTTATTGAACCTAATTCTGCGGTGTTATCTCCCACAATGGTA
>JABHWQ010000333.1 GCA_018657655.1 Chloroflexota bacterium
CAGGGCACTACGCGTAGTACCGCCAGGCAAACGTCACATCCTTTATCCCGCTCGAAAAACCTTCCGTCACGGTATCGATAACCCGGAAGAATTCCAACAGCGTTGCAGGAGTGATATAAGCCGCTGGGCTATGATCGACGAACAACTGCTTGAACGAGGAGTGAGTCTGGAGGTGCTGGAGCGGGAGGAACTCGATTCACTTGGGATTGTTCGGGAAAAGGTCGAGATGGCTTTCAAGGGCAATGCTGGATGGCTGCTGCGTGGTTATCTGCTCTACCCAAAGGGAAGCGAAGGCAAAAAAATTCCAGGCGTTCTCTGCCTGAATGGACACCGGGGCAAAGCCAGGGCCGTAGCTGGAATCGAGCAGGACTATACGAACGGTTACGGTCTTGCTCTGGCCCAGCAAGGTTGCAAGGTACTCTGTTTCGACTGGTGTTTCGAGCAGGAGAGCAGCCTGACCGACAGCCAGGGAAAGAGTTACTCGGACCACGACAGCCTGTCCGCCTATGTGAACCAAACCAACGGTGCAACAACTGGCCTAGCCCTGTATATGGAAAATGCTTATTGTGCGTTCAAAGTGCTAAAGAGCGATACGATGGTGGACACATCGCGTCTGGGAGTGACCGGTATCAGCCGTGGAGGAGAACTGACTTCTTATTTTGCAGCCCTGTTCGCACCTGAAATTGACGCCTATTACGCTTCCGGCGCTGGTTATCCCTTTGTTTACAGACGATTCGGGGGCGGCTGCGATTGCACTTACGTGGAGTCGATATTCGAGAACTACGAGTTCAGCGACCTGCTGTTGGCTGCCGCTCCGCTACCCTCGGGGATCCAGCTGGGAGTACGTGACGGTATCTGGGGGTACTGGGATAACATCGAGCAGATCATGCTAGACGTGAAGCCAATCTATGAGGATCTGGGCGAAGCAAACCTATTTAGGCTGGACATTCATCCGGATAAGCATGTGTATAACGTGGACCAGTCGATGGCATTTTTCCGGGAGAATCTGATCAGGAACTGATAGAAAATCTAATGTGTATGCAGATCCCAGAGCGTTAATGCCAACGCCCCCAGGTGGGGGGGGATCGCCCCCTATGAGCATGTTTTGGTGGTAGTCTATACTGTGTGCGACTATAGATTGAAAATGTAAATACATATGGACTTTGGAAGGAGAAAGCTATCTTTTGCAGTTTCAATTTTGATATGGTGAATATTGGATTAATACAAGGTTAGAACGGCATTGAGTGCGAACCTTAACATGCAAATGGCCTATGGAGGTATTTCAATGTTAGACAAACCAAGGATTATCAAGCTGTTGGATACCTTGAAAAGTAAAATCTCCGCCATGCCGCTGACCAGAAAGCAGATTGCGGTTTATATTACCTTAACAGCAATCAGTCTGGGCTGCGCTTCATCTGTTCAAATGACTCCTGACAATGGTGCACCCCGGGCCACTCATTCCAGTGGAGAATGGCTGACTCAGGTAGATTATATGCCAACATTTGATTTTGTTCCACCGCAACCCAACTTACCGGAAATGCGTACTGGGGAAAAGGAAATCTATACCAATACAACTATCGAGTTCTATGTCGATGAGCAGGGCAAGGTCAACCCGGTACTGACCAATGTCAAGGAAGACTCAGGATACTACACCCTGGGTAGAATTGCCCTGCAGTGGGCCAAAAAGATTACCTTTCACCCAGGTATCCATCAAGGGAAGCCAGTGAAAGTTATACTTTGTAGGCAATTTCAATGGATGGTCAGGTAATTGTATGTCGTCAGAACATGTCGGACAGTTGACGTCTAATATTAAGAGATACTTCTGAGCAATTGCAACTGCTTTTTACGTCCTCCTTTTCTGAGGTTAAAAGCCTTCCTCGCTCTCAGAGTTTTTCGTTTGATCATTTCTCGGATCGACAGGCACGTTAGAATGTACGCAGCTGTTCCACTGAGGGGTTGGCAGGATCCCACCACCTATAATGATCGCGGACGACAGGATCCGTGCTGAAAAATATCGAGAATCAGGGGGTACATTCCAGCAGGGG
>JABHWQ010000527.1 GCA_018657655.1 Chloroflexota bacterium
CTTGATCATATCCACGATGAGAGTCGGATCTAATTGATTCGGGAGCATCTCCGTTCACTTTGACACATATTTCAAAAAATCTTCTGGCTGCCTCTTTATCTCTATTATCAGAGACATATACGTCTATTACTTCCATATCTTCATCTACCGCACGATAAACGTATTTCCAGATACCGGCAACTTTCAGGTACGGTTGTGTAGACCAAAGGAATTTCACCCTTAGCCCCTCCAAAAACCGGACATGAACTTCTCAGCTCATCCGGCTCCCATAACTCGAACCACTCGGAAATACTCCTAACTTCCAATGAACAAAAAGATTAGGGTTCTTTCTGGCTATTTGATCCAGATAAACTCTCGCTCTTCGTTTATGATTGGAAAATCGTTTGAATTTCCTCCGGACCCATCGAATCAAGTACTCATTAAAACTTTTCCAGATCCGAATTAAAGCAGAAGGATAGAATTGACCAAAGTACAAAGCCCATCCTCGCAAAATGGGGTTAAACATACGTGAAAGATCGGGTAGTGTTATACTGTTCTTTAACTGGATATGCCAGCTGCGAATGCGTCGATTGATTTCCTTTAAGGAAGATCGACTAACCGCAGGAAGAAAATTCGGATGTATTCGTCCTCGCTTGTCGACACACCTTCTTGGACGGAAAGTGTATCCAAGAAAGTCAAATGTGATCCTTGGATATTCTTCTGTTCGGTTTGCATCCTTACAATAAACAATACCTGATTTATCCGGATGTATCTCTAATCCGCATTCCAGAAAACGTTCCGAAATATGCGTCAAGACATAATTGGCTTGACGCAGACTTTTACAATGGAGCAGTCCATCATCTGCATAGCGACAAAAAGGAATCCTTGGCATTTCCCGCCTTACCCAAGCATCAAAAGCATAATGCAGGAAAAGATTTGCCAAAACAGGGCTGATAACACCACCCTGCGGAGTGCCTTTAGATCGCTGCGATAGATGACCATCCTGATGCTGCAGCGGGGCTGTTAGCCACCTTTGTATATACAGCAACACCCATCGACAATCACAATGATGACGAAGTGCTTTCATTAGCAACTCGTGATCCAGATTATCGAAGAGCCCTCGGATATCAAATTCCACTACCCAATCATAACGCCAGCATCGCTTTCGGGTTACTGCGATTGCATCATGAGCTGATCTACCTGGTCGGTAACCATACGAATTTTCATCGAATACGGGTTCCAATATTGGTTCGAGAACCATTTTGGCCACCGTTTGGGCAATACGATCCGAGACCGTGGGCACCCCTAGTAATCTGGTTCCCCCGGATTTCTTCGGGATAGATACTGCTTTTACCGCTGGTGGGAAATAACTCCCTGAAGCCATACGGTTCCAGATTCGATAAAGATTATTCTTCAGGTTACATTCAAATTCTTCGATTGACTGGTTATCTATTCCAGCAGTACCTCTATTGGACTTCACTTCGAGGTATGCTTGCCATACCAGTTGTTTGGGAATATTAAATGATTTAGCTATGCTCAACAACTCCTCCTGAAATCAGTTGGTCTATGATTATAGCTTTGAGTAACCAAGCCCCTTCACTCCACTGCCATTACAGCAGTTTCAACACTAATACGGGCTTGTCCGCCCCTGTGCAATACATCGGTACTATCAGCCTTGCAGGTTCTCTGCTTGTGCCTTTCCCTTAGCATTATTGCGACAGGTTCCCGCAGTTCAACGTAAAAGCCCGGATCAAGCTCACGCTGCCTCTATACCGGATGCCGTCTAGCCAGTAAGCAGGTATCCGCTAGACTTATCCTGGAGCAACGAAAATCTCCAGTTTTGACATCATTTACACGTTTCGATACTTGAACGGCAGTTCACTGTTGTTCGCCTTCTTGATCCACACCTGATACCTTAAGGTACCTTTTCCATAACGCTCACGACCATGACTCTTAACCACAGCCGCTTATGGTGGTTTGCAACCTGCTCCTGCAAGCCGATTGCGGGAGGCCAAACTCCCATCTTCTACGCCGCTTGCTGCGGCACACTTTCATCAAGGTGCCACCGTTTGCCGATCTTTCGACGCTTGATGTCCAGGATGTCACCTATCTGAGGGCCGAATTTTTGAACCCACTCCCGAATTGCCTCACGAGAGACATTGACTCCTCTTTCAAGTAAGAACCCTGATACGTCAGAAAATGACAGTTTA
>JABHWQ010000515.1 GCA_018657655.1 Chloroflexota bacterium
CTTCGATTACTATGTTTCCTCCGGCAGCATCAATGAAGTCCAGGATTTTGTGGTCACCGTAAGCCATAGTAGTGCCCATGAGCATAAGTCGGGGGCCTTTTGCCTCGGGATCTTCCTGACCTCTCAACCCAGTAGCGATCTCTTCAAGTTTGGCCACCACAACCTTCTTGTCGAGCATGAGAGATGCGTGATTAAGCATGATGAAATCTTTTGTGGAGATAGGAGGCCTTTTCGATTTGCGCATCAGGCTGATCTCTTTAAGAAGCTCTCTTTCCTTATTGCAAAGATCAATCGCTTCCTTCAGTTTCTCATCCGTGATCTTGTTGCCGGTGAATTCCTCCAGTTTATCCTTAAACATGTTGAAACCATGAGCAACATAGTCAGCAGACCAGTCATGCTTGGTATGGGGAATACCGAAACGCACTGTGGTCATCTCGGTGAACACGTCCCACGTGTCCGCCAAAACTCTGACGTGATTGTCTGTTATCGGTACCACGTACATATCGATCTCGTTGTAGATGGGCTCTGTGCCGAGTATACGATACCCGATATTTGCTCGCGCAAAAGTGTATATCCATCGGCTCATATAGGCTCCGGAGATCTCCACTGGCTCATGGTCTCCGCCTCGATTAAGCGCTACCGGCACAGCATCGGCAGCCAGGACCAACTCATCCGGGAAATAGCCCCCCGGATAGTAACCGATAATCTTCTTTCCCTGTTTCTTTAGTTCAATCAACTCCGCTCCCCGGGTTTTGAGTAGCTGATTGAGTTGTGCAATTGCTTCCATAGACCCTCCTTTAATGATTTGCTTGGGGAGATATCTTCACTCTCGTCCGCCACACTCAAATCGGAAGTTTAGTTTCCTTGGCAACCATTATATCTCTAATTAGTTGCCATGTCAACTATATCGTTCGCCATGTTCATGTTTGTTGCGGCACAATGGATTTTAGAGGATACATCCAACCCTGTCAAATGAATACAAGGCCTCTTCTTTCCACTGTAATATTGTGCTATTCTAGACAAAATCAAAATGCGGAATTTCATATCATGAATGATTCATTCATTATCGCGGTCGACCTTGGTGGCACCAGTTTTCGCGTCGCTCTGGCCGATTCAGCCGCTACCTTTCTCAATCGAAATGCGGAACCAACACGCGCATCGGACGGCCCCCGAATCGGTATGCAGCGTATCATAGAAACTATCCGGACAACCGCTTCCACCGTGGGTATGGAGAAAATCAAAGGAATAGCTGTAGCCACCGCAGGCCCGATCGATCCCGGCAACGGTGTAATACTTACCCCACCCAGCCTCCCCTCCTGGCACAATGTTCCCCTCAAGCAGCACTTGAAAGAAGCATTCCACATTCCCGTTTGGGTTGAGAGTGACGCCGATATGGCAGCGGTTGGGGAGCATCGATTCGGCGCAGGACAGGGGTATGATCGGCTGGTCTACTTCACCGTGAGTACCGGAATCGGCGGAGGAATAATCATCGATGGGCAGTTACTTCGCGGTTCCAAAATCTCGGCTGCTGAGATAGGTCACATCATCGTGGACCCACGGGGGCCGCAATGCAATTGTGGTGGAAAAGGCCATGTGGAAGCGATGGCTTCCGGAACCGCTATTGCTCGAATGGCAAAGGAGAGAATCTCCCATGGAAGCGCAAGCTCGCTCGTTGAACTCTGCCAAAACGATCTTTCTCGATTGACTGCCGAAATGGTTGTAGCAGCCGCTCGGAAGGGAGATAATCTGGCCAGCGAAGTTGTGCACGAAGCAGGAACCAGCCTGGGAATAGCGGTAGTATCCCTGATGCATACCCCCGATCCTGACATAGTAATAATCGGAGGTGGCGTGTCTAATGCCGGTGATTTGATCCTACAGCCCATTAGAGAGGTCATCGCTGATCGAGCCATGATCGACTTCCGCAACCGAACCAAAGTGGTACAGTCTGCTCTGGGCGATGATTCCGGCCTTTACGGTGCCATAGCCTTTGGATTGGATAAACTCGGTTAGATCGACTTGTTCCTTCAAAGAATTCGGACATAAGGTCTTTCGTTATCCAGCCCTTTGAAAAACCCTGCAGCCAGTAGGACAATGAAACAAAAAAGGATTTTGCATTTTGCCCCTGCAAACGGGTTCCCATCGGGAACGTATGATAAACTTTTGAGCTTTCTCAAATCGGATTACAGCGTAATTTCCATTGACAAGGTCGGGCACAATCCTAACTATCCCGTCGATGATAACTGGTCAAACCTGACCAAAGAATTAATCAATTATATCGAAGGCAATTCAAGTGAGCCGGTGATAGGTGTAGGACACTCGCTGGGTAGCACACTAACCTTCATGGCAGCATATAACAGGCCGGACCTTTTTAAGCAGATCATTATGCTCGATCCGCCTTTGGTCTATGGGCTACCAGCTCTAATGTTTTCTGTTGCTAAAAAAACAGGCCTCACTAACCGGATGAAACTGGTAACGCTGACCAGGAAGAGACGAGTGCATTGGGCCAGTAGAGAAGAAGCGGAGGCTTATTATAAGAAGAAAAAGCCATTTGATAGATTCGATCCTGAATGTCTCAGGGACTATATCCAATTTGGAACAGTATCCGATCAAACTGGTGCAAGTCTTGCCTTTGACAGCCGCGTGGAATCAGACATCTTCAGAACGACACCGCACAACATGAGCTCATTCAAGAAGAAACTGGTGGTACCCGGAGCGATGGTCATAGGAGAAAAGACGGATATGCCAACCAGATTCATGGTTAATGGGTTTTTAAAAAAACACGATCTTCATTTCATGCAATTCAAGGATGGAGGACACTTATTCCCACTTGAATATCCATACAAAACGGCACTACTGATCAGGGAGATTATCGATAATCCATATGATGATCAACGAACTAAACCGTAAGTTTGGAATTGAAGGGCACGTGAGCTTCCAAACGGGAACTGGAGACCTAGCCAAAGCAGTGGTTACGAACCAACGTGCATCAGCTGAGATATATTTGCACGGCGCGCATGTGACTTCTTTTCAACCACATGGATCCACCCCGGTTTTGTGGCTGAGTGATATCGCAGAGTATGAATCGGAAAAAGCTATTAGGGGAGGAATCCCGGTGATCTGGCCATGGTTCGGTCCTCATCCGCAAGATAAGACCAAACCCCAGCATGGCTTCGCGCGTGTCTCAGAATGGGAACTCTTTGACACAACCGGCTTGCCGGACGGGCGCACCCGATTGCGTTTACAACTGAAAGATAACGTGGCTACTCGTACGCTTTGGCCTCATCCGTTTGAACTTGAGTTGAACATCACCGTTGGAGCACGCTTACGCATCGAATTGACCAGCCGCAACACCGATCAGGAAACGGTCGAAATCGGTGGTGCATTGCATACTTATTTTAACATCGGAGACATCACCCAAATCACCATCGAAGGGCTCGATGGGCGGGAATATTTCGATCAACTGGATAGCCATCGGGTCAAACTTCAAAACGGATCAATTTCGATTTCCGAAGAGGTCGATCGAATTTATCTCGATACAGTCAATGAATGCGTCATCACCGATCCGAACTTGAAACGCAAAATCCGCGTCAGCGCTGCAGGGAGCCGTACAACCGTCATTTGGAATCCATGGATCGACAAATCACAACGCATGGCTGATTTCCCAGACGAAGGCTACCGTACAATGGTATGCATCGAAGCGACCAACGCGGCCGATGACATATACCGAGTGCCGCCAGGTGGCGAACACACGTTGTCCCAAACCATCTCTACAGAGCATATATGACCAAGACAACTAACATTGCATACTCTCTGATTTTGGCGGCTTTGCTGTTTACCGCCACTACCGGATGCTCGTCTTCCGAATCTCCCGGCGCGGCAACCGCAGATGAAAACAATGCATCCGTCC
>JABHWQ010000013.1 GCA_018657655.1 Chloroflexota bacterium
GTTGGTTCCATGGTTGGTTCCATGGTTGGTTCCATGGTTGGTTCCATGGTTGGTTCCATGGTTGGTTCCACAGTGGCAATAGGGGTTGGTGTAACCTCCGCTGTATCATCGTCATCACCACAAGCAGCCAGTAGAGGTAATGCTAGTAACAGAAGCGCCACAACAAGGATTCCAAGTTTACCTGAGATTTTCACTGTTTTCTCCTCCTTATTTCCAAATTTGTTTGGATAGTATTATACACTATTTCATTCTGTTGTCCAGACTCGTGGATGTACTGTAGTTGTCCTTAGTAAAACTCTCACCTCCTTTAGTTCATTTATAGTCTTCTTCTGATATGCACCTTTAATGTTGTCACCAGCTTGGGTTGAGGGGGCTTGCCTCGGTAGTAATTACCCCTTCCACCAGCAGGTCGGCTATCTCGTCACCGGGAAATTCCAGGATTTCCCGATAGATATATTCGTTGTCCTGTCCCAGGAGTGGGCCGGCCCGGTGAATATCGCAGGGGGTTTGGGAGAATCGATAGGCCGGTGCATGATATGAGTGAACTCCGATCTCGGGATGCTCCAGCTTCCGGAAGTGCTCCCGGTGTTTCATCTGGGGATCGTATAGCAAGTCTTCACAGGTCTTGCCAACACCGGCTGGTACACATACGTTCTGCATCATTTCCATCACCTGCTCGGGAGCAATAACCTTTGGTCCATTCTCCCACAAGCCGGTGGCGTTCATCCTCGTTTCCCCCTGCGCTCGGCATTACGGCCATTGACCGTGAAGTCAAGTATATGCGGTGCGGCAAAAGTGAGACCGGCTTCAAGCTGGGCCTTTTCGATATACATCCCTTGACCTGTCTTACGCTGCCGTAGCAGCGCTCCAGTTATTGCCACTATTATATACCATGGTGCAACATAATCGGAATAGGCTCTGAATATCATAGCAGGTTCACTGTCAGGCCAGCCGGTACATCGGCAAAATCCACCCAACGCATTGACATGATGGCCGACACCCCGGAAGTTACTGTTAGGTCCGTGAGTTCCCTGCTGAGTAGTGCTGAAATAGATGATCCCGGGATTTACCTTACGGCAATTTTCGTAGTCAAGTCCCAGCTTGGCCATTGTGCCGGCAGTCATGCTTTCCCCGGTGATGTCTGCCCATTCGAACTGGCGCTGTTCCTAGAGCACCGGGGATGCGTGCCGGCCCTCCCATAGAGGTGCCGATAATATCGGTGGTTTCGTATTGGGAGTAAGGGCCGCTTTGTCCGAATCCGGTAGTAGAGGCCAGGATTATATCGGGTTTGGTTTTTTTGAGTTCGGCAAATCCCAATCCGATACTATCCATGTAGCCGGGTTTGGAGGATTCGATAATGATATCAGCTGTTTTGACCAGCTCCTTGAAAATCTCCTGGCCTTCGGATGCTTCGATATTGAGGGTTATTCCTCGCTTGCTGGTGTTGGTGGCGAACCAGAAGAGGCTCTTTCGCGGGTCCTCAATACCTTTATAGAAAGGGCCGATATTTCGTGCCGGATCGCCGCCCGGTTTTTCGATCTTGATGACGTCGGCTCCGAAATCGCCAAGAATCTTGCTTGCCAGAAACCCTTTTTCGTCACTCAGGTCAAGGATGCGACAACCGTCAAACAAGCTACTGGTCTCGGTAATGAATCGCCTCCATCGTGTTCTAGCAGATTATTCGCTCTTGGCGTAAACGGTCGATTTCTTCCGGCGTATAGCCGAGTTCGGATAGCACTTCATCTGTATGGTCTCCCAGCCGAGCCGCTGGGATTCTGAGTTGCCACGGGGTATCCGAAAATTTTATGGGAAACCCGATTTGTTTGACTTTGCCCCATCTCGGGTGATCAACTTCAATAAGCATCTCCCGGTGTTGCATATGAGGATCGGAGAAGGCTTCATGAATATTCAGCACTTTACCAACGGGAACGTCCGCTTTGGTGAGGATAGCGAACCATTCGTCACGTGTTTTGGTCAAGAAGATGTTTTTCAATTCGGCGAAGACCTCTTCTTTATCAGGACTCGAAGCGTATTGTTTTACGATCAAATCTTCCCGGTCAAGAGTATGACACAGTTTCTTCCAAAAATGCGGCTCCAAAGTGCCAATTGTGAGGTATTTGTGATCAGTAGTTTCGTAGACTGCGTAACAAGGCTGTGAACCGCTGAAAAGGGTATTTCCTCGTTGTGGGACGGTTCCATTCATGAGGTATTCTCCAATTTCGGGAGTGCAACTCAACATGAAAAGGACACCATCAGTCATAGAGATGTCTACAAGTTGTCCCCGACCTGTTTTCTCACGCGCGATGATAGCCGTCTGAATGCCTATCACTGCTTGTAGAACCGCTGTAGTCATATCGGCTAATATGTTTTCTACCATAACTGGCGGGGAATCCTCACTGTGCCCAACAAGTCCCAGAGCCCCTCCCATAGCAGCATAATTGGCATCGTGTCCAGGGAGGTCACGATAAGGTCCGTCCTGACCGAAGCCGGAGACAGAGCAGTAGATTATGCGAGGATTCTCTTTCGAAACAGTCTCGTAGCCTATGCCGAGGCGGTCCATTACTCCGGGGCGGAAACTCTCTATTACCACATCGGCTGTTTCAGCTAGTTGATGAAACAGCTTTTTGCCGGATTCTGCCTTGAAGTTGATACCTATATTCTTCTTATTACGAGGCGAATCGAAAAATGCCGGGGCATCTATTCCTTCGATGAATTCAATGCCTGCGCCCACTCCCTTATCTGAGGCTCCGGGAGGAGTGCTTATCTTGATCACGTCCGCGCCCATGTCTCCCAGCATTCCGGCTGCGAAGGAAGACGGTCCCATACCGGTGAGGTCTAATACTTTGATACCGCTCAGTGCTGTGGCCATGAATACCTCTATTGCTTTGATTTGGCAAACGTAGTTTCACACATTTGCCAAGAGCTGGTCTAAAAGTCTTTCATGGGTCGACAATCTTGCCATGAAAGACCGTTTTCGTGTGGGCTTATGAAACTTATCGGCTCCACTTAACTCGAGAGGGGAGCCCTTCTTCTAAAATACGGGTTGCTTCCTCTACCATGCTTTTGAGCACTTCTGCAGCAGGGCGCAGCTCTTTAACAAGTCCGCAGCCCTGGCCAGCGAACGTCCAGTAGTTCTTGAGGGTGTCATCCTCTTCGCTCATATATTGAATCAGATCACTGGCTGCCAGCACCTGAACAGGGAAGGGCAGCAGTGGCCCGTTTTCTTTTTCGTACTGGGTTTGAATTGGATTTTTGATACAACGGGCAGTTTTACCGGTCATCGTTTTGCTGATGGTAGTATCGCTTTCTCCGGCGGCTATAAGTTGTCTCTTGTTTTCATCATGGCTCATCGCTTCATAGGTGCCCAGGAAGGCGGTTCCGCACCATACGCCTGCAGCTCCCAATGCAAGGGCCGCTACCAACCCACGACCATCCACAATTCCACCGGCGGCCAGCACCGGTGTAGGGGAGATAGCGTCCACTACCTGGGGTATTAGAGGCAATGTGGCTACCCTGCCAGTATGTCCTCCCGCCTCGGTACCTTGAGCGATAACGATATCTACTCCTACAGAGGCTTCCTTTTTAGCTTGCTTGGCTGTTCCCACCACACCCATAACTTTCATGCCTCGCTTGCGGGCTTCGGGAATCATGAACTCAGGACTACCCAGACCTGCAGCGAAAACAGGGACATTGTGATCGTATATGACTTCAAGTTGCCTCTTCGTCATACCTGGTGACCAGTTGAAACCTTGATTATTCATCCCTAGCTTGACGCCGTCCGGAACCTTGATGCCCATTCGTCGGCCTAATTCAGCAATGTAATCGCGCGTTTCGGCAAGTTCACCTTCGTCTCCTGACAGAAGACCTTTTAGGTCGATTGGGGTATCATCTTCGCCTTCAACCAAACCGAGTGGAGCAATGGTGTCAACTCCGAATGGTTTGCTGGTGAGTTTCTTGATCTTCCTGATAGCCTCATCGAGTTCCTCGGGACTCATTGGCAGGGCACCGAGTACTCCTAATCCACCGGCCTCAGAAACTGCTGCAGTGAGTTCCACACCAGCGTGTTCGGCCATACCGGCAAGGACGATGGGGTATTCGATATCCAAAATATCGCATAGTTCAGTGCGTAACATCGGGTGCGCCATGAAAGTTTCTCCTCTTTACTAACCTACAGTGGTTTGAAATGTTTAATATCCAGAACGCTTCCGATACGCTCTTCTTTGGGTTTGAATACGGCCTGAACCCTCATACCAATCCTGAGTTGTTCGGGATCGGCACCACCGATCATGTGTACAAAACCGGTATCGGCTCCGTCAAGCTGGATTATTCCA
>JABHWQ010000277.1 GCA_018657655.1 Chloroflexota bacterium
CCCCGGGTATCCGAGATTTTGGCCTGGCAGGTGTACCAGCGGATCAACTCGCCCTATGGTATCCAGAAATGGTACCCCTTTTAGACGGCTGTCGTTTCGCGGATTGTACTCATTCCAGCGAGCCGGGCTGTGCTGTCTTAGATGCTGTGGAGACGGGAATAATCTCTGCGTTGCGCTATAAGAATTATTCTCAGATCTTGGCAAGCTTGCAGGCGTGAGATGCTTGTCCGAATAAGTTGATTGGGATCAGTGGTCTGACGCGTTTCGATGCATATGCCCTGCAAGCCGACCTGACCAGGCTCTACCCAGGTCAGCGAGGGGAAGCAATCGACCAGGCGTGAAAACTCAAGGACCATTGAGTACGCCGTGCAACCCGCTTTTAAATATATCTTTGAGATGGTAGATGACGATGGATTATTCCGGCTCAACCAGAAGTTAGGATTCCAACAATTGTCGCCGTGGATTGTTTTCGAAAAACGTTTCGAAAGTTCGTAGCAAAAATGAAAGAGTGCCCCGCCTCGCGGGGCACTCTTTGGAGGAGTAAGAATATTTGATCAATCGATGTGGAAATGAAGGACGATCTCAGGTTGACGAGTCTCTTTTTCTACGTTGGTTTCATTATCCTCGGTGATAGCGATCGCTTCAATGATCTCTACCGCTTCGGGAACAGAGATTTTGCCTTCATCAACCAGTTCGAGAATAAGCATTCTATCTTTTAACACGTTTCACTCTCCAGTACTTTTAATTCAAGAATTGAGCCAGGGCGTCACAGGTTTGATTGACCCGTTGGTGGTTGATGAAATAATGTTTGACGCCGTCCAATCTGCGTTGATGTACGTAGCCGGTGGCTACCAATTGAAGAACATGTCTCGATGTGGCAGATTGGGTTAAACCAAGTTGATTTTGTATATCGTGTGCATTAAGTTCACCTTTTTCCTTCAAGTATTCCATTATCCGTAAACGCGTATCGTTCGAAAGGGCTGAGAGCTGCATCAGTAATTCGGAGCGCGTCAGCGAGGGAGAAGAGACGGTGGCGCCTTCGGGAATGGGGGCGCGCACAACCAGCCAGACCTTGTTGTCCGCTTTGTCCATGGTCATCAAATAGGGGCCGATATGAGCAGAGGGGATGATTACAATTTCATCGACGGATGCAATCCATTTTTCCCAGATTTGAGGCATATGATCCCGACCTGTGATGCGGCATAAGGCATCTTCTGTGGACATATCCGAGAAATCGAGTGTTTCGAAGGCCGTGATCGAGTCGTTCAACATGGGTAAAATTCGCTCCCATTCTGGCTGTAGATACTCATGCCAGATCCAATCCAGGTGCACCAAGATGCGTTCTTTGGCCAACACGGGATCTTGGAGAAGTTGATATTCTTTGAGATGATATTCTCGATTGAAGTCATGGCCTTTCTCTGCATAAACCCGTTCATAGGTGGATAAATAGGCTTCTTCATTCGCCAAGATTTCTTTTGGGCTGGGTAGTTCTTCAACCGATACGTTTTGGTAGCCCGCAGAGGCATGCAAAAAATCTTTGATCAACCAGGTCTGCATTTCTTCTGGGGAGCGCCCGCGAATATGATCGAGCCATTCTGGGAAGCTGGGCCAATTTTTTCCTTCAACCAGGCGAGAGGCAAAAGCGGTGACGATTTTGGTTTCGTCGATTTGATCGGGAGTAAGCTGCCGGGTTGTTTGGGTTATCCACTCAGTAATCTCTTCTTTGCCTTCATTGATCAGGAAAAGACTGCACAGCAAGTTGCGGACGGGGTCGAGGGAATAGCGAAAACGGGCTACTTTTTGGGGTGCGATCAATTCGAGGTTGGCCATTATGTGCTCCTTGGGTCTTTGTTTGACCTTGTTTACCCGGTATACCGGGTGATACGCTTGAATAATAGCAGGTTTTGCCTCCCTTGTCAAGCTGTTTATGCGATTTACCCGGAAAAGTGGGTGAAGTAAGGCGAAAACAGTCCTCAGAATTGAATTCGAATATATTATATGTGCAGATATAGATAGTCCTTTGATGGGTATTCGTGGTTTGCAAACTATAACATCCCCAATTTATGGTATCGATGTTGATTTTCGAACCCGTTAGCAATAACAATCAATTCGTTGTGGGGCTCGCCACCCGCTTACTCCTCGAGGGGTGATTTCATATTCAACACGGTGATATTCTCTCGATACCTTACGCAAGGGGTCCATGACCCCAGGGGACGCTCACAGCCGCGGCAAGAGTGCTGGCCTTGCCGAATCAGGCAGTAGCTGTTGACCACATATTCGAAGATGCGCGCGTTGTGGATGGCAAAAGCGATCTCTTCGGCGATCATCATTAGGGAAAGGCGTTCGTCCTCAGTGAAATCCAACCCGTCGATCTTGTTGATAACCTCCAGCACTCCTACTTTTTCTTCATCGGCGGTCAGGGGTATGGCGATCATGTTCAGAGTTTGGAATTCGGATTTGGAATCGAACTTGCCGTAAAAACGGCTGTCCTCTTGAACATCGTTGATGACTTCTGATGCTTGGCTGTGGAGCACCGAGCCGGCAATCCCCTCACCGATGGGGAAGGTGGCCGCATCCAAAACGGGTTTGGCCGGCCCAGCAACCTGATAAAAATGGAAATTTTCCTGGTTCTCTCCCAGCAGCAAGACCGAGGCCGCCTGGGCTGAGGTGGCATCCATACAGCAATAGAGGGCCGCTTCGAGCATATCGTGCAGGCCGAGCGGTTGGGCCAGCATCGAACTGACGGTCATATAGGTGTTGAGCTGGTTGACCTGTTGCTGCAACTGGCTGATTTGAATTTGGTTA
>JABHWQ010000012.1 GCA_018657655.1 Chloroflexota bacterium
AAACGAGGAAGCACGAGAGGAGATGGTCAAGAAGTCAGGCCAATTGGGTGTACCCGTTATCGAAGTTGATGGCGAGATACTCCTCGACTTCAACGAGAAAGAACTCAAACAAAAATTGGGGATACAGCTCAACTGAGTCAAATTTTCCAAACGGAGGGTGAGATGTACGAACTTATAATCCTCGGCGGTGGGCCGGCGGGGATGACCGCAGCGGTATATGCAGCACGCAAACAACTTAACGCGCTTCTTCTCAGTAAGGATCCCGGAGGCCAAGTGAACTGGACCATGGGCGTGGAAAACTACATGGGATATCAGTTCATCGAAGGTGCCGAGCTGATGGAGAAATTCGAAGAACAGGTTGGGCAATTTCCTCTGGAGACGGAAATCGGTCCAGAAGCTAATCAGGTGCGGAAGATAGATGACGGATTTGAAGTAGAAACCAGTGATGGCACCAAATATCAGACAAAGGCGTTGATCGTTGCGACAGGAAAGCGGCCGCGACAGTTGAACGTTGCGGGTGAAGAAAAACTCAAAGGCCGTGGGGTGACCTATTGTTCCATCTGCGATGGCCCGATGTTTACGGGGAAGAGGGTGGCTGTAATCGGTGGCGGTAATTCTGCCCTGGAAGCGGTGGATGATATGACCAAGATTGCGGAGCATATCGATTTGATATCAGTGACTCCGCTGACGGGCGATCAGGTTCTCATCGACAAAGTAACATCGCTTCCCAATTTGAGCGTGTACCTGGAACACGAGGTCGTGGAGATTGAAGGTGATACCTTCGTGGAAAGCCTCACTATCCGGGACATGAAATCAAAAGAAACCAAAAAACTGCCTTTGGCTGGAATATTTGTCGAAATAGGGCTACTACCGAATTCTAACGCAGTGAAGGATTTAGTGCATCTGAACAAGGTCGGTGAGATCGAAATCACTTGTTCCAGCGAAACAAGTGTGCCCGGTCTCTATGCGGCAGGCGATGTAACCAATGTCCCTGAAAAGCAAATTGTAATAGCAGCCGGTGAAGGGGCGAAAGCAGCGCTCCAGGCACATCGTTATTTGCGAAGGCTATAGATTAGGATTCGAATGATGAAATGCGGCGTATTGTTATCCGTGTTAGCCATGATTGGTCTGGTTCTCTGTGTTTCTTGTGAGGGATCAGATTCTGATACAGGGTCAGGCACGTCTCTACCATCACCAATTGATAACAATGATCAACTTCCCAATCATTTTGTATTGCCGCTAAGCGATGGAGAATGGGTTCCTTCAGAAACGCATCAGGCACGGAAGCCAATTGGGACAGGTACAGTTGATATCAAAAGCATCGGAGAGTTCAGCTTTAGTTCAGTTGAAGTAAATACTGTTCGGCCAGATATCTTTCAACCGGGGCATTTCTCCGTATTTGATGTGTTGGTTCAATTGGATGAGCAAGGTGATATCGAACTTGAATACCACTATGATGGAGCGATGGACACCCATATCATCGATTCCATCAATGGGGAGCCGCACTGGTGGTACGAGGTTCGTTATTCAGATGGTTGGTATGAAACCAATGTATTTCGCATGGATATGTATCCATACAAAGATGATACCGATATTCAGCTTTTTCGGGAAAGTACAGAATATATTGCCCGAATATGTCGAACCTTTGGTGAAGAGGTCAGGCGGTTGACACAAAATGAAGGTCAGATAGTCATTCCTGAGGTGGTGATCGATGGCCCCAAGACAAATCTTTTCTTCACCGATGTCGTAGTGTCAGCACATGATATTCGAAGCGATTTGCTTCAACCAGGTGTGATCACAGCACTCGATATTCTGCTAAGCTTAGGAGAACAAAAGGAACTATCAGATCTCAAGCTCACATGGTATGACCGCATAGGTGGAGCAGATCCAGTCGATTCGTACTGGACAGAGCAGGTCGATGAAGATGTTGCGTTTGGTGGCTGTGGCTTTGTGTACGAGACTGGCCCAACGGAGTTTTCGGGTTTTTCCGGCAGCCATATTCACATCCCTTCAGATATACGTACAATCGTATCTCCTGAGTATGCCCTGTGGTTCTGGATTTGTCTGTAGATTGCGAGAAGAAATGAAATTCACAACGCATATCAACTATGCACTTTTCTTTGCCCTAGTTGTTCTAGTTGTTTTGCTAGCAATCTCTGCTTACCTATTATGGTTTGAGTTTCCTCGGGGATACCAGGCAGATCGAGCAACCTGGGTGGATATTCACAAGTGGGTCGGATTTGGGC
>JABHWQ010000041.1 GCA_018657655.1 Chloroflexota bacterium
CTCCAGTCAGCAGCTTGGGAAAGTCCTCTTCGAAGAATTGAAATTGCCCCCATCGAGGAAGACTAAAACTGGCTATTCTACAGACGCCTCTGTATTGGAAGGCCTTCGAGGAATTCACCCCGTAATTGGGTATGTTATCGACTATCGGCAATTCTCAAAACTCAAGTCGACCTACGTCGAAGCGCTTCCTGCTCTCGTTGATCCCGACACAGGAAGGATTCACACCAGCTTCAATCAAACCGTTGCGGCGACCGGTCGGCTTTCATCAAGTGATCCCAACTTACAAAACATCCCCGTTCGAACAGAAATCGGGAAAAGGATAAGACAGGCCTTCATTGTTCCCGGAAATGATTACATTTTATTGGGGGCAGATTACTCCCAGATCGAACTGCGTGTAATGGCACATCTTTCTCAGGACCCCGGGTTACTCAATGCTTTTGCTCACGATGAAGACATACATACTGCCACTGCTGCACAGGTTTTCAACAAAAAGATCGCTGAAGTAACATCGGAAATGAGACGAATAGCCAAAGTGGTGAATTTCGGGGTTATCTATGGTATGAGCGACTATGGACTGGAGCAGGCCACTGACCTCTCTCGTCAGGAAGCCGCCGGTTTCATCGAGGCGTATTTCAAGAAATACAGTGGCATCAAGGAATATCTGGATTCAACCAAACAGCAGGCAAGTGAAAAAGGGTACGTTCAAACCCTTCTGGGTAGAAGACGGTACGTTCCAGAGATCAATTCTTCAAATTATCAAGTGAGACAGGCAGCCGAACGCATGGCCATCAACATGCCAGTTCAGGGCACCGCTGCCGACATTATAAAGATAGCCATGATAAAAATTCACAACGAGATGATCAACCTCAAGCTCAAAAGCAAAATGATCCTTCAAGTGCATGACGAACTCCTTTTTGAAGTGCCCCAGGAAGAGATCGAATCGGTAAAACAACTGGTGCAAGAGATTATGCCATCAGCCATGGAGTTTAGCGTACCGCTCAAAATAGATATTAAGGTTGGTGAAAACTGGGGAGAAACAGAGTAGCTTGCCAAAAGCTCAAGTATTCACATTAGCGTGAGTTCATTGTATAATAAACTGCAATCTAAAATATGCAACTGAGGGTCAACGGCTCTCAGTTTTTTTGATTTAAGCCAAACGCCAGTTTCATTTCCATGCCGAATTCTCAGCGATCTGAATTCTTCATGCAATATCCTGGTTGGTAACAAAAGGTGAGAGGAAGATCATATGTCTGAAGAAAAGGTTTTGTTGACGTCTGAAGGGTTGGAGAAGCTCAAAACCGAATTGGAGCATCTTATTGAGACTCGACGACCCGAGGTAATAGAGAGGATTCACAGAGCAAAGGAACTTGGTGATACTGCTGATAATCCTGAATATGAAGAGGCTCAAAATGAGCAGGCTTTTGTGGAAGGCCGGATAATCGAACTGGAAAGAACGGTCAAGAACGCCGAAGTAATGCCTGTGGAGAAGACGCGTCCCTCCTTTGTTAAATTTGGGTCAAAGGTAACCGTTGTCAATGAAGACGGTGAAAAAAGAAAATACGCCATTGTGGGAAGTCCAGAGAGTTCCCCAAGCGAAGGGAAAATATCCAACGAATCCCCGGTAGGGAGAGCGTTATTGGGCAAACAGGTAGGAGACGAGGTTGAAGTTGAGGTGCCAAAAGGGTTGATCAAACTAAAAATAGCATCTATCACAAAGAAGTAAGAACAGTGTCAGAAAGAAAAGATGAACAAACCCGGAGTCGGCTTGACAAACTCCAAAGGATCAAAGAACTCGGTATAAATCCTTACCCCACCCGGTACCAGCGGAGCCATACCGCGCAAGAAGCTGTTGCCATCTTCCCGGAGCAGGGTGACACCCCTGAAGAAGTACCTCAAATCAGAGTAGCCGGTCGTATAACTGCGATGCGCATTATGGGCAAAGCCAGCTTCATGGATATCAGAGATGGCTCCGGTAGAATTCAGATCTATTTCAAAAAAGATACCATCGGCGAAGAAAGATATAGTTTTCTCAATGATTTTGATATCGGTGATTTTCTGGGTGTTGAAGGTACCCTTTTTAAAACTCGAACCGAAGAAATCACCGTGCAAGTCTCCGATTTTACCTTTCTTTCCAAATCGCTTCAACCTCTGCCGGAAAAATGGCATGGACTCACCGATGTGGAAAAGCGCTACCGGCAGCGATATCTCGATCTTATAGCGAATGAAGAAGTCCGCCATATATTCCGAACAAGAAGCCGGATTATCTCTTCAATGCGTCGATTTTTGGAAGAACAAGGGTTCATGGAAGTAGAAACGCCCGTTCTGCAACCGATTGCTGCGGGAGCTCTGGCCAAACCTTTCGCTACCCACCACCACGCTTTGGACCGTGATCTTTACCTGCGCATCGCCACTGAACTGCACCTCAAACGGCTTATCATCGGGGGGTTTGAGAAAGTCTACGAAATCGGGCGCGTATTCCGTAATGAAGGTATCTCTATCAAACATA
>JABHWQ010000233.1 GCA_018657655.1 Chloroflexota bacterium
AACCAGGCCCAGGCGGCCAGGCGCAGACTGCTAACCTTCGTTCGGCTACGTCTCACTACCGTTAGCAGTCTATGATCATCGAGTAATACCCTCTCTTAGCAAATGGGCTAAAGTGGTCCAACTTGTTCTGAAGGGATACAGGTTATCTGCGGCGGCTGATTGTTATTGGCTACTTCAATGGTAACGTACAGGCTATTCTGGGCGTTATCGGGATCGGAAGCAGTCAGGATGAATTCGTGGTCTCCCTCGTCGTCGTAAGCGGGAGTCCAGTTTAACGTCAGTGAGCCGGTATCGAACTGAGCCTGTTCGGGAAGGTTGTTGGCGGTTACAGTTATTGCGTCCTGGTTAAAGTCCGTGGGTGCAGTAAAAGTGTGATTCAGTGGCTGACCCTCAGTTGCCTGGAGGATTACTGATTCCGTATCCCACTCGGGCGCAACATTACCCTCGATCACGGTAAAATCCACTTGCTGGCTGGATTCGTTCTTCCCGTCGGAAATCGTGAATGTCACCGTGTAAGTTCCTGTCTCGGTGGGTGTCCAGGCAAATTCTCCTGTCAATGACGACAGCGAGTACTCTGATTCACGCCCGAAAGGCTGGACTCCGTATGACACGGAATCCCCGTCAAGGTCCTCACCATAGAGTTGCAACAGGAACGCTTCACCAACATTAATGTCATGCGGCCCGGGGTCCATCAAATAGGGCAGGCCGTTGCTGCTGAGAACAGTTATTTCAGCCGAGGCCAGCGTGTCCTTGGCGGACTTGTGGGTAAGGTACAGCATTGTGGTTGTGCCTGCTTCAATATTGTCAACAGGTTGCAGTGCTACTTTGGCAATATTCCCGTAGCCGCTTCCTATTGTTTTGTCCGTTAAAGAATAAATAACCATCCTGGCTCCGTATGCCGGATTTCCCAATGTTGATGGTACTAATGACATCTCGGAGGCACGACCCGCCAGAGCGCTTTGATCCATGTATTGCAGCACTGTGTTGTCAAAATGCAGTTCAAGCGTGGTGGCATCGATTGCTGAATCATTGGCGGCAATAATAAAGATATCACTCTGTTTTCCCTGATATATCGAGCCGCTCAGAGACCATGGATCCAGTGTGCCGGGATCGACAGCCCCACCCGTTACATTGATTACACCATTTATCAGAGCATGGGGTATATCCACTTCTGGCTCGTTGATCACTTTTACATTGCTCAATGCAAGATTCACGGTCTGCGTGTACGCATCAGATTCGATAAAATATTTTATTCTCATCAGCTCTATCCGCGTGGTATCCAAAAAGCAACCCAAGCCGAAAACAAGAGTTTTCAAATAGTTTGGAGCAACAATACCGCATGATGCGGTAAGCGTGAAGCAACTAGGTAAATTAACTCTTTCTGTGCTGACGTATGTCATACCCGTAGCTGGTATCGGAACTAAATCAAACTGAAATCCCCCTGCAGGCGTCTGGCTGTGGAAAGTCAATGTGATAACAGCAGTGTCTCCGGGGCTTACGTCCACGGTATCGAGACTGATTGTTGCAATCGGGGTGTCAGTTTGCGAATACAAAAAGGAAAACGAGAGCAGTACAAACATGAAGGCGGACGTAATCCGACCAATGCGTGAATTCATTTCATCCTCCGGTAGATGGTAAATGAAATCCAGTGTATTAGTGTAGTCTGAATTAATAAAAAGGCATTTGTGGTAAGCGAAAAAATGCGGCGGGCAAAGCAATGATACTGTGGGCAAGCTCAATATATCATGCCAGAATCCGTTGCGTCAATAGAATAATGCATTTTTATGGTTTATCTATCGGTTGATTTTCAAATGCACATCGATTAGAAGAATACTTTCTCCTTTCAGGGTGGACAACTTTTTGATCGAACTCTGCAATTACAGGAAAAGAATGATTTGAAAAAAATATTTTGCTGCTGAAGAATGGGGGGAGAAATTATTGGTCGATGCTAAGTCATTTTTTTAAAATAACAACTCCTCCATCTTTCCTCTGCGCGAGAAGCAACGATATCACCGTAGGAATTTCCTCCTTCCCGAGTTAGCCAGTCGGGGCTGCATAGATATTCTGTCTAAACTTTTTTCAGCTGAAGCCAGCGCCAAACCTGATATGGTTAGCCGATAGGAATCATCGTTTCGGATAATAGCGTCTCAGAATTGCCTGTGAGGCCCGATTACGCCATGGGGACCTATCACGCTCGACCTAATGTAGGCTTGCGGGATAGGCGCGTAAGGAGGATATATGTTATCTGTTAATCTCCGTCAACGCGGAAAAACCTATCAAATCGACTACAGAAACCCGAATG
>JABHWQ010000128.1 GCA_018657655.1 Chloroflexota bacterium
ACGGAAGAAATCTAAAGGTCAATGAGGCAAAGCCAAGAGAGGATCGTCCTAGCAGGGGACCACGCTACTAGAAACTCTTGCCGACCAACGATTGGTTTTAGAGCAGCGACGCGCTTATCATACCAGCAACCTATGGAAGCTCTGATCAAGCCGGGGCTTTGTCGTCTCCGGTTTGTGGTGTGCGATCTTTCACCGGCTTTTCAGAGAATTCCGGGCAGTATTTATGCTGTGCCGTTCCCCGTTGGTCTGCCCACCAAAAACTGATCCAGTTTCAAGGTTAGACACGGTCAGATTCTTAGCCACGTCCAGACGACTAGAAACCAAGTCTTTTCGGAGTGCCTAACATTTGCATATCTGTGACTACTGAGCCCAACATGACCTTTTGGGAATGGGGAAAATAATAGATGATTGCTCTGCGATAGAGCAAATGCCAAAAGGTGTGCTGTGTAGTTACGTATAGGGGATATTGTGGCCCACCATCCAAATTAAACCTGCTAACCAAGACTGAGGTCCATAGTTAGAATCCAGTCTAGCCCACCACTCATTACATCTATCTTCCTTATGGTCTTCGGAAATTTAACCTTTTTTTACCATTCTTTGACTGTCTATAGACTGAATTATTAACCTTGCTGGCATACACTCCTTGTATTGGAAATATGCTGGCAGCAATAAGGAAACGTGAAATCCTCTATTTGTTCCCAATAATAGCTATTACGCTGGATTGGGGATCTACGATCATAACAAGCCTACAGCGGGGAAAGTTCATCGAGATGAACCCTATCGCCGAGGCAATGGGATTCAACGGCGCAATTCTCTATGCCGCTGGGATACTCGTCGTAACCGCAATTGCGTTATTCAAATGGGGAATTGGTTTTGAACGGAACGGATTCAGAGGAATCATTCTAACCGACTGTCTTGCCGTTGCCTTGACTATTCAAGGATTTGCTGCATTCTTCAACAACTTCGGGCTTGTTCCTGTTGTTCAATCATTCAACAACATTCACGTATTTGGAGTAGTGACTTTCATTTCTGCAGCTATTCTTACGCTTCTTCTCAACCGAAGGATTGTTTCCGAATTAGCAGTTTCCTTTACGTCTAAAGACAACTACAAACCACTCTGAATTATTGCCACATTCGCAATTTATCCGCGATGAATCGCACCATCGTTTCGTGCTCGCTTTTACCATTGCCCTGAACATGAACAGGATCACCAAAGTATATCTTCACGGGCTTTCTCGGATCGATCCTGCCAAAATCCTTAACGAAACGATCGGTAGTACCCCAAGCATCGGTTTTGAGCGCAACAGGGATTACCGGAACTCCTGCCCGCCTGGCCAGCTTCACCCCAATACTATTAAACTCCTTAGGATCAAAATCAACACTTCTGGTATTTTGAGGGAAAATGACTATCGAAATACCCCTATTCAATCGATCCTTGCCGCCCTTCAATATAGCCTCAAAATCCTCACGGGGATTCTCCCTACCTACAACCACAGGGTCACGACTAAGCATGATATTTCTAAAAACCGGGTACTTAGCTAGACTCGCCTTTATCACAAAAGTCATCTCTCGGTGAGTTTCAATTACACTTGAAAGGGCAAATGTTTCAAGTGTACTCATATGGTTACTGACGAATATACAGGGGGATTCAAGATTTCTAACTGCGTCAATATTTTCCATCTCGAAATCGACTCCCACCGATTCAAGAGATCTAATTACGGCTATGCTGCCCCAGACACGCTGATCAGCGGTGAATTCCCCTTTCCTGGCCGTTCTTGATCCCCACAACACAAGTCGCATCAGTTTGAGATAATAGACCAAACTGGGGCATTTTCGAGCGAACCAGGAGATTCTACGCATCGGGGATTTGTAGTAGTTTTCGGTTGTCAAGTATTCCATGTTATAAAAGCAAGCTATTCTTTGCCCATGATATCCACGTACATTTCCTCAAGAGCCGATTGCTGCACAGAAAGATCAACCAATGCCCAGTTGTTTTCAGATATCTTTTGCAGCAGCGATGCAATCTGAGCCACATCAGCCGCCCGGAATACATAGTTATCTTCTTTCCGTTCGTAATCCAAATCAGTATCGGCTTTGAAAATTATCTCATACTCCCGCTTCCCAAAGGTTTCTCGCATGGCTTCGATGGTATCGCAAATAACAAGTTCACCTTGTTTCAAGACCGCTACACGATCGCAAATGTATTCCACATGAAACAGGTTGTGAGCACTGATGACAATCGTCTTGCCCTCTTTGTTCAGCTTTTTGAGATAATCTATAATGAAGAAAGATGTCAGCGGGTCGAGCCCGGAATTGGGCTCATCCAGCACCAATAGTTGCGGATCATGTAGCAGGGTTCGAGCTATGGCAACTTTTCGCTTCATTCCTTTTGAAAGCTCGTCAGTGTATTTCTCCTGTTCCGGTAGTTTCAACGAGTTCAGCAACAAATCTATTCGTTCTCTGGCTTGAGCTTTCGGCAATTTGTAAAGCTCAGAGAAGAACATCAGGTACTCTCTGACGTTCATGTTCTCATATAAAGGGCTTTCTTCCGGCAGATACCCAATGTATCGCTTGGTTTCCGTGCTATCTTTTGTCATGTCATGGCCCATAACTTCAATTGTGCCAGAGGTAGGAGCCAACAATCCTACGATCATTTTCAGGGTTGTCGTTTTCCCTGCACCATTGTGGCCGATGATACCGAATATCTCGCCATCTTTCACTTCAAGATTCAGGTTTTTGACAGCCGGATTTCCCCTGTATTGTTTTGTAAGAGATTCAATTTTAATCATTTCACCACTTCGGTATCCCTGAACTAATTTTACCCTTATCCCTATGACTTACCCAAAGATGAGGGATGATACCCCTAGGCATCTGTACGGGTGTGCCCTGAACCGCTATTGATAGTCATTGATGTATAATTATTGGGCGAGTTCCCATGAGTAACATACTGACCATTTCAAAACGCGAGATTACCCGCCTCAGGTCACGGTTCAAAGGCCGGTCCAGGCTCTTTGTTATTGGCATCTTTGCAGTTGCCGTTATGCTCTCGTTTGTAATTTATCACCAAGACCCCGTCATTAGCAAGTCAATATATAATATCGGTGTGTCATCCAATGGCCCCGCCATAGTGGACGAGCGATTCAACATTGTACCTCTCGATCCAGTAAGCGGACTTGTCGAGCTTGGCAACAAAGAAATTGATCTTTATATCCATGGCGATCAGGTAATTTCCCGAAACGATGATCGATCAAGATATGCCGCCGGGGCTTTGAACCAATACCTGGAAAAGCAAGAGCTGATCAGGATATCACACGAATATGACATCGATCAGGCTTTCCCCCTTCGCATAGAAATCCATCATCTGGCAAAAGATTCGGAAACCGAACAAAAGAGTACAGACAATCAACCCTCGCTTTCCGAAATTCTCGAACCAGCGGATGAGCCAACCGATTCCTCTTCTCCATTTTTGGTTGTGACTCCGGGACCTGAGCCACCCATTATCACAGCTCCCATTTCCCCCCAAACCGAACCGCCAGAACCTATACCAAATGCACCCACTCCGGAGGTAGCGCCTTCGATAATTCCGACCGAAAGCCTGAGCGACAGCGCAGTGAGGGAACGATTGGAGGATTTTAAAAACGATAACGGCCGGCCGGAATTCAAAGCAGAATTTGCCGCCGATGATGAGATCATTATTCCCTCACTCCTTAAACCGCCAATTCCCGTCTCTCAGGTTATGCTTGCCTTTTTCTATGTGGTCCCCATATTCTTCGTGAGCATTTTCTTCACCAGCAGCTTCATGGAAGAAAAAACAAATCGAAAACTCATCATCCTGATGTCTGCGCCTATCACTCCGTTTCAAATCATCGTTGGCAAGATATTACCTTATGTAGTATATTCGATCCTCGCCATTATCATTATCACACTGATACTAGGGGGGAACGTTTTCCTCGCACTTGCCATATTCATCCCCATAATGTTATTCATTTTCTCTATTTATCTCATGGTAGCCCTCCTCTATCGCACATTCAAAGACCAAACATTTTTCTCCATGATGGCAGTATGGATCGTCACCGCTTTTCTGGTTGCCCCGGCAATGTTTACCGGAGTCAACGATCTCAGCTATATTTCGCCCCTGACCCTTGCAGTATTAATGTACCGGGGAGAATCGTTTGACTTGACTCAATACCTGTTGTCCACAATCCCTATGTATCTGGCTTTCATAGTGACGATGTTTGTAGCAACACGTATATTTAACGAAGAATATCTTATGGGCTTCAGGCCACTTTACCGGAAACTAAGCGAAGCTATCTACCTTGTCATGGACAAGGCCCACTTAAATCTGTCCGTGCTCTCCATGAGCCTTTTCCTCATTCCGATAGCATTCATGGTACAGTCCGCCTCGCTCGTTCTTGCGTATAATTTGTCCACTAATCTGTCCACAATCACCACACTAGGTATAATATTCGTAATATGCATCATAACTGAAGAGATAGTAAAATCTGTAGCAATAATCGTTCTCTTACAGAACAGGATAATCACATCACTTACCAGTGTCATCAAGCTCTCATTCATGGCTGGACTCGGATTCCTGATCGGAGAGAAACTGTTGCTGTTCCTGGCATTGAGGGTGATGTCAGAATCGATATTCACCGAGGCTCTTTTCAGCTCTGGAGTATTTCTCATCTTTCCGCTGCTAATGCACTTTGTAACGACTAGCATCGTATGCCTCATAACCGCACGTTTCGGCCTCAGGTTCTATCCTTTAGCCATTTTAGCCGGATCAGTAGTTCATACGCTATATAATTTATACATCATTAGAGAGGCCATATTTTGAACGCGTTCTTCGTACTCCTGAGGAAGGAACTCAAATCTATCCGGAAAGAGAAGACGATAGTATTCGCCATTCTCATTCAACTTTTCATTGCTTCCTTTTCCTCGATGATGCTGGCAGGCATGATGTCCTTCTATGATCCCACCACCATCAGCGACAACTCCCCGATAAATCTCAAAGTTGGAGTAGTGGGGCATACTTCCAGTCCGATTGTTCACTTTATCGAACGGGAAAATAGTTTGACCGTAGTGCGCTTTGGTGACATCGATTCAGCTCAGGATGCATTTCAATCCAGCAAAATCGATGTCGTTATGTCAATCCCTCAAGCCAATGCAGGGATAGTCGATATGGACCTCTTCCTCCCCGAATCAGATACGCAGTCGACTATCGCACTAATGGCATTGAATGATCCTCTAAAGGAAGCTGAAAACTATTTGCGGCGTATGAACGGTATCGAGATGAACTACACAGATATCGAAGGCAAATCCCATACAAGCTACGAGTTCCTGTATTCAATAATCATCCCGCTGCTAATGTTCTTCCCCGCTCTTATAGCGGGCAGTATTGTGATCGATACTATCTCCGAGGAATTGGAGCACAAGACTCTCGATACGTTATGGGCAGCTCCGGTATCGCTCCACCAGATATTCTCGTCCAAGATATTCGCAGCGATACTTACTGCGTTCGTGCAGTGCGTGTTATGGATAATATTGTTACAGTGGAACGCCTTCCCGGTGGAAAACTTCCTTAATGTTCTCGCTCTTTCTGTCATCATCGCAGCCACGTTAGCCTGCATCGCAGCTTTGATAGGATTATATTTCAAGGATAGGGAACGCGCGCAATTCGTCTATTCGATAGCTCTTCTACTTACCGCAGGACTGAGCTATTTGCTCGATCCTTCCCCATTCAACTTGATTACCAGACTGGCAATGGGTAATCAAAACGTGGGTATTCTGGAAGTGTCATTCTATCTGATCCCCTTCACTATTATTGGCATGGTATTCGTTCTCATCGCCAAGAAGCTCACCTCGGCAAAGGCCTGAGGCGGATAACCTGAAAGCGTTTCAATTCCGACGTGGTGATTTAGTCCACTTTCCCAATGAACGTGCTGTAGTCGTACCAAAAGAGATTGACATTTTCGATTGCTGAGATTAAAGTATCAAGTAATAACTTAGGTGTATTACCAGTTTGGTAAAAACGGATTTACCGAACGTTAACCCAATATTGACAACCTGTTAACAGTGGTTTTTACCTTAAGATGATATTTTTTAAGTAGCGGGGAAATATTCTAACTTACGCAAACGGAGTGCAAGGCAATGACACCTGATAACGCTACTAAAAATAATAACGATCGGAACAATTCAGTACACACCAACCATCCAATCGCACAGCATAGATGGAACAAGGGTGTCTATGATCCTCATACTGAAAAAACGCCAGCTCTCCAAGATATAGCCCCGGAATTCGTCTCCTATTTGGGTGCTGGAAGAGCAGCTGAAGTACACCTCGTTAGAGACCGTAGAACAGGTCGTCTGTACGCTGAAAAGCTGTTCCAGGCAAAAGGCAGCTTATCTGAAGCTGGCAGAGACATCATCTACTGGGCTTGCTTCCAGGCTCCGTTCGCCTACCATACCAAAGAAAATGCCATTAAAGCAGCCATGTTCCGCAGGATTGTCCTGCGAGAACTAACTGAGTTATGGTTCGGAAGACCCTTAGTTGCCGATGCATACTACACACGATGGGACGAGACAGCCAAGGGTCACGTTCTAGGTACCGAATATATCAAAGGAAGAGGCCCAAAACCAGGCAAATTCGATCCCCATACGCTTCGTAACTTCTTCAAGAACTACCCTGCTCGTTTCTTCAAACGATTAGCTGGAATGAAGGCAGAAAAGGTTGAAGGACCGCTTTGGGAAATTGACGAAGTTACCAGACAGCTCGATGCCCTCAAGGAGAAATTTCATCAGGCCGGATTTATAGGATCAGAGTGGCAGGTAGATAAAATGCTCTCCGCACCTACGGCCAACGTGCTAAGGGACAAAAACGACAAATGGATATTAGTCGATGTGGAATCGGGAATGCCGGCACTGGTGTTGCTGAAACATCTGTGGGCAGCTATTAAACTCGGTTCATTCCCATTGTTCGACGATACGGACTTCAACAAATTGCATAAGTATGTGGAGAATAACCGGAACGATTTAGTTGAAAAGCTCGGGAAGGAACGTTTCCATAAATTGGAATCTGATATTCGTCAATTGGAACACCACACCAAAGCCTGGAAATCGAGCGAGCCGGCAATATTCAGCCACAAGCATCGTCTTCTGACTGACTCCCGCCTTCGGACAAACATACGCAAAGGCTTCGCCGAACATTGGGTAAAAACCGGGCAAATATCAACTGCTAAGGCAAAGAACATCGAACGCTCCAACCTGCACTTCGGGAGTTATCTGTTTCACGATTATGCAAAAAGCATTCTTTCAGGCGTGGACATCTTTGCTCGCTCAGTCGGCCGAGGAGTTCGCAGATTCGCAGACACCATCGGTACTGCCTTACGCCTGCTCTACAGTACCCTTTTCGATGAAACATATCTCAAGCAGTTTTCTGAATCAAATGTAAACGAAAGGATCGATAGCTGGCAGAAATCTGGTCGATTGACTGCTGCTGAAGCGGCAGCTCTCCGGCCTGATATGAACACGCCTGAGCTCGTCGAATATCTCAAAGGTTTGGGATTTCACGTTGGATTGAAACCAATCATCACGTGTGTTCTGTTCGCATATGCAATGTGGGTCTTCCACGATCCCGAAGTCTGGGGCATTATTCAATTATTCCTGGCATCCCTCTGGGTTGGCCCTGCCACTAGAACGCTTTACACTCTTTATCGTATGATACGAACAAGAGGTAGAGGGTTTTCTCATGGAACAGCTTTGATGGTTGGTGCGCTGCCGAAAGTTGGTAATGCCGCCTACCCAATACAGATGGCTACTACCCACCCAGGACTAGCTAGTTTCTTGCAACGATCAGTATTCTCCGTTTTCGGGTGTCATTTCCCGCTATTTGGCGGTACCGATTCCCGTATTGAGCATGTTTTTATCAAAATAGCAGACTTCGGAGCTGCTATCCAGTACGAGTTCGCCAACCTGATCAATGGATTCAAGTCATTGATCCTGCCAGGCCGCAAGGTTAAGTCAATTCCTGACCAAAATAAAACCTGAGTTAGCATCAGTAGCCACTTACGTCTAAGTATTGCGATATGATATAAATAACAGTTGAGCAAGATACGAGTAACCAAAATGGCTATACACAAATGTGCATTTTTCATACTTCTGGCTCTTCTGGTTCTCCTCACTGCCCAAGCTCTCGCTACAAAAAATGATGATCCATTTTCGTGGGATGTGGATATAGCTGAATGGATCCAAACCGCGGACGCTGGATCGATTGGGAGCTACAACAACCGAATGGGAGTAGCAGGAGTAGCAGGAGTGGTAGGGCTGATTGTGATTGCATGCCTGTGGTTCAAAGGATGGCGTGCCGAGGCCGTGTTCGTTGGATTTGTTGGAGTAGCTGACCTATTAAACCCTCTATTCCGTGAAGTTATAGGCAACCCCAGACCAACTTCAGAATTCATCACTGTATACAGGTCGCCGGTCGACTTCAGTTTTCCCAGCGGTACAGCTATGCATGTGGTAATGTTCAGCGGGGTATTGATTTACCTGTCCATGCACTTGATGAAGGCCGGTTGGCTGCGCAACGTAATTTGTGGCATCATGGGATTATGGATTCCAATTATGGGAGTGTGGCTTATCTACCGGGGGGCCCATTGGCCAAGCGATGTTTTAGGTGGCTATGTATACGGGGCAGTCTTCTTATGTATAATTATCTGGAGTTATCAAAAATATATCGCATGGCGAAGATCGCTCCCAAAAGAGCATATACCTCTCGAGAAACTCCCCTCATTATTTCAACCCTTCGCATGGATAGCGCGGATAGTCTACTGAGTAAAAAATCCACAAAGCTACTAAAGTTCTGAGTCATCTACCAATGGTAGACTGAAAATGAACTTGGAACTTCGGCCCAATTCACTTTCCACCCATATCTCTCCCGAATGTCCCTCCACTATACCTTTGCAGATCGCCAGCCCCAAACCTGAGCCTTCCCTTCTACGCTTGATAGATTCTTCTAACCGGAAGAATCTATCGAATACTTTCTCGTGATACTCTTCAGGAATACCAGTACCATGATCAGTTACACTTAAAACTAACCTGTCATCAACCACTTTTACCTGTAGTTTGATCATGGTCCCCTCTGGGGAATAGGAAGCTGCGTTCTCTACCAAGTTTGTTATCACTTGACCAATACGCAATTCGTCCATCAAAATAAGTGGTGAAATAGCTGGTTTGACTATTTCAAACTGGTGCTTCTTGGTCAAGATACGAAGCTTGTTGCTAATTTCGGTCAACACCTCATCAAACATAGTAACGGACTTGTCCAGCTTCATGGCACCACATGATATCCGCGAAACATCCAGGATATCGTTCACAATGCGCATGAGGTGGTCAGATTCTTGGTCGATATGTCTGATAAAATCCTTCTGCGTTTCGGCATCCCACGTTACATCAGGTTGAAGCAGTGTACTCGCAAATCCTTTAATTGAAGCCAGAGGAGTGCGTATTTCGTGGGATATACTTGCAAGAAAAGCCATTCGCAAACGATCAAGCTCATCTGAATCTCTTGCAGCCGAAATCTCTTTATGCATTTCAGCTGCATCAATCGCGCCGCTTATCTGACGGCTAATCGTAATCAGAAATTCTCGCTCTTCACGTTCTAATGTACGCTCATTATCCGTCATAGCATACATTACACCCAGGATCCGTCCCTTGGCTTTAAGTGGTATGCAAACAGCAGCTTTCAGTTGTTCCTGAATCACCATTCTGAGGGCTCTTTTCCCTATCAGATCAACCGAATCCGGAAGCGACTCAATAAAAACGGGTTCGCCGGATTGTACAACACATCCGGAAACTCCCTTGCCTATCTTAATGGGTGAGATCACTTTGGCGATACTGTCACTTATTCCCTTGACGACTTTGACATTGAGGTTTTCCATTTTTTTGTCTACCAAGTATACTCCCGCAACTTTAACTCCAACCACATCCGCCACCTGCTCAAGCGCACTGTTGAGTATCTCGTCCAGATCAAACGATTGTCCGGTTATTTCCGCGATGGCATCCAATGTAGCTAGTTCTTTGCTTAACTGCATTATCTTCTCATCAGACTGGTTGCGCCGATCATTATCATGAGCAATATGCATACTGCCAACCATTTTCCCATCAGAACTTAACAGTGGCGATGTGGTGACTACGAAATCGCCGCTTAAATGTTCCTCAAAGAAATCCGCAGTGTGTCTTCGGCTGTCTTTCAATGATTTCATATGGGGACAAAAAGATGGCGGCTTATCCAGCCCGTGAACTACGGCATAGCACGCCTGCCCCACACACTCAGCAGGATCCATACCCAACCGATCAGCCATAGCCTTATTAACCCTCACAAACCTATGCTGGTTATCAATTATTGCTATGAGATCCGGTACTGAATCGAGTGCGCGCTCCCACTCTTTTTTGGCTCGAAGTATTGCTTCATCTGTCTGCTTGCGCTCAGTAATATCTTCCGTTTGAACGAGCATCAAATTCGGTAATACAAAACTGGAATTAATTGCCAAATATTTGGCATCTCCCAGGTTGTTGAACCGACAGTATAGTTCGCGTTTTTTAGAGCTTTTTTTGGCAAAACATTCAGTAAAGTCATCCAAGACTTCCGGGACATGCCCGTTAAGTTCCTTGGCGGTTTTGCCCACTAGACCAACCACCATTCCACCGGACACGTCCTCGGCAGTATCATTGAAATCTACCAGCACGAAATCGTGGCCAACTTTTTGCCAGGTATATGAGGAAATTGGGGTGATATTAAGCTCGGTTTCCGGATTTTTCTTGCTTTTTACTGAAAGCTTTTTGCCCTTCCGGTCGAGCTCTGCAACTTCTAATGAGGCAATCCTCTGGCGAATCTCTGCCAGGTCATTAATCAGCTGCTCTGTAGTTTTTTCTTTAGGCTTGGTACGCCTGGACGGCTTCTGGATTGAGGTACCCGGATACGGCTTAGCACTCATGGCTACCCTCCTGTCCCTCAGTCACGAACCCCCCACAGACGCAACTGAGCAATATATCACTTCGGCATCCTGTCCGAAGCTACTTATCTAGCTAACAAACGTGGCACGAATTATACAACACTCAATATATTTATGTCAACCCATTATGTAAAATCTAAGCAAGAAACATGGTTTGATCTAGAGGTTTTGTTAGAAAGAGGAAAATACTGTAGTTATTCAGGAAGCATGCCGATTAGGTCAACATTCCCAAGAACACACCGGCCACTACAGCAGACCCAACCACACCAGCTACATTGGGGCCCATTGCATGAAGCAACAGGAAATTCCTGGGATTGGCACGTTGGCCTTCGTGATGCGCGACCCGTGCCGCCATTGGTACTGCAGAAACCCCTGCAGCCCCCAGTATCGGGTTGAACGGAGTTTTGGATACTTTACTCATCAGTTTACCCATGAGTACACCGCCAATGGTGCTGAAAGAGAAAGCCAGGAAACCGAGCGCCAGGATGATCAGGGTTTCTTTCCGCATCACCAACTCCGCAGGCATTGAAGCACCAATGCACAGCATCAGGATCACCGTTACCACGTCAATGAAAGCTGTCTGCGCCGTTTGTGACAGGCGTTCCACCACTCCACTTGTTCTCAGAAGATTACCTACTGCAAACATCCCTACCAATGGCGCGGCGCGAGGAACAATCAAGCACACGCCAAAAAGCAGGATCGGGAACATTATCAGTTCCAGCTTGGAGACTTCTCTTAACTGTGGCTCCATATGTATTTTTCGCTCTTTTTCTGTGGTAAGTGCCCTGATTATAGGCGGTTGAATGAGCGATACCATCGCCATATACGAATAGGCTGTAGCTGCAGTAATGCCCAAAAGGTCGGGTGCCAATATTGCCGTGGCATAAATAGTAGTCGGGCCATCAGCTCCACCGATGATGGCAATAGCACTTGCCTCTTTTAATCCAAAATCGCTGATTCCCCAGTATCCCAGAAGTAGGGCGCCGCCAAATGCGAAAAAGATACCGACCTGAGCCGCTGCTCCCAGTAAAAATCCTTTGGGATTGGCTAACAGCGGACTGAAATCGGTCATAGCCCCAAGGCCCAGGAAGATCATCACAGGAAGAACCGGATACTGGAAAATACCATAGTAACGCAGAATTCCCAGAATTCCAGCCTGTCCTGGGTCCGTCACTTCATTCGGTGATATCAACAGGCCAGTAAGCGGAAGGTTCGCCAGTATTATTCCGGCCCCAATAGGCAAGAGCTCATAGGGTTCCCACTTCTTGGCTATCGCAAGATATATAAATCCCAGACCGATGCAGATCATTACAATGTGCTGCCAGGTTATATCATGAAATCCGGTCTGAAATGGAAACTCCAAGTTTACCTCCAATTATCCTGTGATTCTATTCGGTTATAGCCGCGTCCTGTTTTTTCTCAATTCTAGATATAATCGATCCCGATGCCCTCGTCATGATAGTCAGCATGATTAATATGGTGAAGACACTGATAGCACCATAGAGAGCCTGTTCACCAGCCTCTCCCCATTCCCAATCATCGCT
>JABHWQ010000011.1 GCA_018657655.1 Chloroflexota bacterium
TGGAATCCTGCCCGGCCAGCCCCGGGATGAACTGCTGCCGCTACCGGGTGATAAACCTGGTGGCCGGTTGCCCTATCGACTGCTCATACTGTGTGCTTCAGGGCTATCTCAACCGTCCCACTATAACGGTATACCCGGAGCTGGAAAAAATATTCGAGGAGCTGGAGTGGGAGCTGGCTGCCAAGTGGTTTGTGCCTCCGCGCTACGGCACCGGTGAGTTATCGGATAGCCTGGCGCTTGATAACCTGCTTCAGTTCTCCCCGGAACTGGTACGCTTTTTCGGGAAATACCCCCGGAGCTGGTTCGAGCTCAAAACCAAGAGCGCGCAGGTGGATTCGATCCTGGCGGTCGATCCCGTGCCGCCCAACACTGTGGTGAGCTGGAGCGTTAACCCGCAGAAAGTGATCGACAGTGAGGAGCGGTTCGCCGCCTCGCTGGATGAGCGCCTGGAGGCCGCGGGCAGGGTACGCGATGCAGGCTACAAGCTGGGATTTCATTTTGACCCTGTTTTTCACTACGATGGTTGGCAGGATGACTACCGTGAGGTGGTGGAGAAAATATACTCCGTGGCACGGCCGGGGGATATCGCCTGGATCAGTATCGGTTGCCTGCGCTACAGCCCGTGGATGGCCCCGTATTACGCCGAGCGCTTTGCGAAGCACCCGCTGCTGGCCGGAGAGTTGAGCCTGGTGCCACCCGACGGAAAGTATCGCTATCCGCAGCCAGTGAGGGTAGGAATCTACCGGGAGCTGAACCAGTGGATTACCGCGCATGACAGCGAAGTGTACGTGTACCTGTGCATGGAGAGCGCAACAGTTTTCCGCTGGGCGCTGGGCCGTGAGGTGGAAGGCGACTGCCTGGGAGTTGAGAAAGGATTTCCGCCGCCTCCTGGTTGGAGCGAGTGAACATTGCAGAGGTTGATTAGGGGGGGCGGTTTATATCTCCCATGCCCCGCCATTTAAGACAACGTTGAATTGAATAAAATCTGAATCAAGCCAATTTTTCTACCCTCACTTGGCCCTTTCCGTTAAATCACCCGCTATCCACCTTATATCTGCTATAGATAAGCCAAGCTGTGTTATGTCAGAATCAATATATGGTTAAGGTTTGATCATTGGGCAGGGTGCTGTAGTGCTCTGATGATTTATGCGGGGAGATTGACGAGGACAGGCTCAACTCTTGAGTTCTCTAAATATTAGTGGTACCGTTCTAAAGGCAGGTTGTTTTTTACAGGAAGGTAGCATCCAATCGAAAGAAATAAAGCGTTGTGGCAATCAACAAGTTACCGGGTTTGACCAAAACTTAACCGTACAGCGGTGATTGTAATTATGAAAATCGGCTCAAAAGTTTTGTTGTGTGCGATTATTCTCCTTGTTGGACTCTCTTCTTTTATTTTTACAGGATTTGCGCGAAAAGGAGAGAATTGTAACTCCAGTGTTTTAAAGGAGCAGCAGCAACCGCTGTCCTATTTTAATATTTACCGGGGGAATACCCATTCTCATACAATATTTACCTGGACACATGGTGCACATCGAGTAGACGGGATGACGGATCTTTCTTCCCCCACTGAATTTCATCCCGACTGGAATGTGCCCCAGGGAATAGATTGGAGAGATTATAGCACCATCAGCCTGAATCCGGAGGAATATACGAATCGGCAGGGCCTGCCTGCTAATCATTATGAACTGGCTATAGAAAACGGATATGACTTTTATGTAGTCACAGATCACACGCAGGAACCATCTCTGCAACCGGTTTCAAAAAATAATCCGGTTTGGCAGGTTATGCTAAGGACGGCTGATGAATTTAACAAATATCCTGACTTTGTGGCTTTGGCCGGTTTCGAGTACAGCCGCAATACAACTGCCAAAGGTGGCAGAGGACATATCAATACGATAATTTCTACCGAATATGTTAATGCCGATCATGGTCAGCGAGGGCCGGCTCCTCCCTGGCCCGAGGCCAACTGGAGTATTCCGCAGTTTTATAACTGGGTAAAATCGGCAAAGCCCTATCAAAGCAACGGATATGTCGTGACCGGCTTCAACCATCCCCAACCTGATCAATTTAATGACTGGGATCATATCGATGATGAGATTGAAAACCTGATTAGCACATTCGAAATCCATACCAGATATAATAAGATAAGATGGGAAGCCTATATCAGGGCATTGAATAAAGGATGGAAGGTATCACCTATTGGAGTACTGGATAATCACGGCATAAATGAGATAATAGAACTTCCACCACCAACTATTGTACTGGCGCCAGAACTCACAGGGGAGGCCATCACCCGCGCCCTTCGGCAGCGACGTACCTATGCATCGTGGAATGAAGAGGGGGAACTTCGCTATGCTGTCAACGGATTTATCATGGGCTCAACACTCGACAGCACAGATATATTTAATTTTCATATCGAGATAAAGACGCCGGCAACCAAGCCAGATGAACGGGTAAGACGCATACGGATTCTTCGTAACGCTCTGGACGGAAGCGATGATGTCGAGGTTGTAACAGAGATTGTATCTACCGGAAACAAAGATAAAATTGTCTGGGATCCTGTAATTGAAGATCATTCAGCAAAATATTTTCTGTTGCAGATTCATCATGCCAATGACTTGACTGAGAATGGAGATTTTAATCCTCACGGATCTACCATTTCTTCTCCCGTTTGGACTGGCAGATAATTTGTTCGGAAATTTCACTGAGATATTAGGGACTGTTTTTTGTGTTTTAGAAGATTTTGACCTGCCTCCCCCCGAAAGCAAGTCCAGTATCAGCATAGCATTCAAGCCGCTACCGTCTGAAACCGCTCAACTAACCCTTCCGACATATTCTGATGAAAAGTTTAACAATAGTCTCCTATGTCCCTTAGAAAATAAGGTGCCCACGAAGTGAGCAGGGATTGTCGTCAAAGAGCACCATAGTTGACAGTTTACCATAAAAAAAGCCCGCGCTCTCTTGAGCACGGGCTTTTTAATTACAAGATATTGTTGGTAAAAAATTATGTTAGCAAAACTACTCTTCGCATTCACCCATGTGGGAAAACTTCTCCACCCGCTGGGTAACCAGGTCCTCGCCGCTCAAGCGTCGCAGCTGGCCCAGATGTTTGCCCA
>JABHWQ010000250.1 GCA_018657655.1 Chloroflexota bacterium
CTCATGAATCCTTTCAAAGGTTCGTTTTTATCTGGTACCAGTTCACCAATTGGAGGCGGTGGTTCTGGAATAGTTGGTGTAATTAAAAGGTCGAAACCATTATCCCACCAGGAAGCCATATCTCGGCAGAATTTATTTACTGCATCGACTGCGGCCAAGTATTGGGTGGCGGTCAGATTGCGACCCAGTTCAGTGACGGTCCAATTGTCGCAATCCATATCGTCTGGACCAATCTCTCTACCGATAGTTTGACTGTATTGAGCAATAGAATAAGCCTGATAAGAAGCGATTACATTAATTATGTGACTCGCTAATAACTCATCAGCTTCATTCATATTCATCGCCTTCGGCCAGTTTTCTTCGACCCTATGGCCCAGACTTGTCAGCTCTTTAGCCACCGTTTCAACAGCCAGTGCACAAGGCGCTTTAACATCGACGCCAGGAATTTCTTTTACAAAACCGATTTTAAGTTTCCCCGGATCCTTTCCGATCTCTTCAATATAGGGCCTTGCCGGATGGTTTATCGTGTAGGGATCTCCGGGCATTGGGCCGTGAACACAATCCAGTAATGCTGCTGAATCACGCACTGTTCTTGTTTCTGCAAACTCAAATACCCAGCCTGCCCAACTTTCCCCGATGTCAGGGCCAAGAGAGATTCTGCCGCGAGTTGGTTTCAGTCCGAAGACACCGCACTCACTGGCAGGTATTCGTATTGATCCACCCCCGTCGCTGGCATGAGCCATGGGAACTATGCGGGACGCAACTGCCGCTGCAGAACCTCCGCTGGATCCACCGGTCGAATGGTTCAGATTCCAGGGATTTCGAGCGGGACCGTACGATTCAGGTTCAGTGGTGGTCCACGCACCCAGTTCCGGAACATTCGTACGGCCTAGAACGATTAGTCCAGCCGCCAAAAATTTCTCAACCAGATATGAAGTTGATTCAGCCTTGTATCCAGCCTCTTTCATAAATCGTGTCCCGGTATATATAGGATCTCCCTTCAAGTTCCCACATCCGAGATCTTTTAGCAGAAATGGAACTCCCTTAAATGGACCATTTGGCAAGTCAGATTGCGCCTGTTCTCTCGCCCTATCAAAATGCTGATGAATCACGGCATTTATTTTTGGGTTAACGTCTTCAATACGTGAAATAGCGGCATCAACAAGTTCCAATGGAGAAACCTCACCCTTTTTGATCAGCTCAGCCTGGGCTGTTGCATCAAGGTCTAATAAGTCATTCATCCGAAATCTCCGATATGAGTTTGTGGTAATTGAAGATCATCTTTTTAACAAGCAGGAGGTTTGCATCACCGATATGCCACTCCCCCACCGTCGGTTTGGCCCATACTTAGGGATCGTTCAAAAATAACTTGGCATAATATGCCCGCAAAAATCCTTACAGACGGATTTTTCTACTCGCGTTTTCAAGGGATTTTCCTTGGTGGAAAAATCGCGATGCGACAAGAGTGTTTGGCTGAAAGCGAAACGCGTTGTCGTAGAAAACACTTGATTAATTTTTGAGCCGACCCTTATATAAAAGCCGCCCCTGCTAAAGCCAGAGCTTCGTTTGTTCCATCCTCAATCATAGACGCCCGGGCATCTCTGAAAATTTTCTCAATACAGTATTCTTTGCTCAAGCCGTTTCCACCGAATATCTGGATGGCTTCACTGGCAACTTTGAAAGCCGCTTCAGTGGAAAGACCTTTGGCACACACCGCGTGAGGCAGGGAGCCTGGAGGACTGGCTACGTTAAACGCTGCCGTCCGGCGAGCTAAGGAACGGGCGCTTTCTACCAGTGTCATCATGTTCATGAGCTTCAGTTTTATGTTTTGATGTTCGAATATGGGAATCCCGCCCTGTATCCGTTCTTTGGCGTATTTCAAGGCCTCGTCAAAGGCAGCTTTGGCCAATCCGGCAAATATGATGCTCATGCCTGTGTTGGCGCCGGTCATGATCCCTTGCATTACTGGTTGAGAAACGGTGTAATCTGACATAACCATATATTTTTGGGGAATTTTGACCTCTTCAAAAAAAATTTCTCCCTGGTTGAGAGGCCTTTGGCCCATTTTGAAAAGCGGTTTCCCTTTGGAAATACCGGGTAAATCCAGTGGGACAACAGCGATGCCAGTACCATGCATGCCCTGGGACGGTTCCAGGTTGACATGGACAGTGGCATGGGTGGCAATTGTTCCGTCACTCACCCAGGCGGATTTCTGACCGGTGAGGACGTACTCATCTCCTTTTAAAACAGCCCGAAGTGAGGGGGCGCTGGATGGATCGGAAAACCCGGGATCAGCAGCCATTATCCAATCAGAACCATGATCCGGCTCGGTAATTGCCCAACATCCAATCAGTTCAGCCTCTGTGTCCTCACAATAAGCGTGAGCCCATTCCTGTAATTCCGGATCATCAGACATGGATGCATACCGAAAGGTGTGACCGGCTACAGCCAAACTAATGGTCAACCCGCCATCTGCATAGCCGAATTCCTCAGTCAGCAATAGCCCTGACAGCGGATCGACCTCTTCCAGCATGCCGCCCACCTGTTTGGGCATTGACCTTAAATGAAAA
>JABHWQ010000010.1 GCA_018657655.1 Chloroflexota bacterium
AGATTGGTGTAGTTTTCACAAGTTGAACTTTTCTGCTCGACAACTTTCAGTCCTCTTCGCTGGGCAACAATCTTGGCATTGACAAAATTGACCCGTTCCTCGGTTGTCTGTTCCAGCAGCCCACCGATAACCGCTGCATTAAGTGAATCCGTGGGATACTCAGCTATTTCCCCTTCACACTTTATGGTTATGGTGTTCAATTGGCCTTCTGTAAACTGAGATACAAGCTTACCTGCCAGGGATGCCGCACTGATGAAAGGCATCAAAATCGGCAGGATTTCCCGCGAAATCATGGGCATATTAACCGTATACTTGGCAGGTAAACCCTGTAAAACATCTATAATCTGTTCCGCTACATCAACGGCTACACCAGTCTGAGCTTCAATCGTAGAAGCCCCTAAATGTGGTGTTACGATGATATTATCACTCTCAAGCAGTATGCTGTCAGTAGCCGGTTCTTTGGTAAAAACATCGATAGCTGCCCCGGCAACGCGGCCTTCTTTCACGGCTGCAGCCAATGCTTCCTCGTCTATGACTCCGCCGCGAGCAACGTTGATAAGCCGCACCGAAGGTTTAACCTTCTTCAAGGCGGCCTTTCCGATGACTCCCCTTGTTGCATCGGTGAGCGGTACGTGCACAGTGATAAAATCGGACTCTTCAAGAAGTTTGTCCAGCTTCACCAGCTCCACTCCAATATTCTTGGCGTGATCTACCGAAACCATCGGGTCGTAACCGATGACACGCATAACCAGTCCCTGGCAGCGCTTGGCTACTTCTGCCCCGACTTTCCCCAGGCCAACCACTCCGATAGTTTTGTTGCGCACTTCGACACCAGTAAATTTTTTACGATCCCATTTAGCTGATTTTAGTTCGCCATGAGCCTGCGGAATGTTGCGGGCAAGCGCCAGCATAAGAGCGATAGTATGTTCAGCAGCAGAGAGAGTGTTACCCTCGGGAGCATTTACCACAATAATCCCGTTCTTGGTAGCTGCTTGCAGATCGATGTTGTCTACCCCTACTCCCGCACGCCCAACTACTTGCAGTTTCTTCCCGGCTGCAAGCACTTCCTCTGTAACCTTGGTCTGGCTCCTGACTACCATAGCATCATAATCACCGATTACTTTTATGAGTTCTTCAGGTGCCAGCCCAGTATTGACATCAACTTCAATTTGATGACTCTTTAGAAGATCCACCCCTTCCTGTCCAATTGGATCAGCGATCAGTACCTTCATTTTCTTTCCTTCATGTTATGGGAAAAGCTGTTAACAACAACTACCCAGCTATGGTTAAACGTCTCGTTTTGTTCCTTAGTGAGCCTTTCGGAAATTTTCCATAAACTCTACGGTTTTCTCTACGGCTTTGATTGTCATCGCGTTATATATAGAAAAGCGAATACCGCCAACTGATCTGTGTCCCTTTACCCCGATTATGCCGTTCTTTTTTGCCTCAGCGATGAATTCTTTTTCGAGGTCCTCAGTGGACAGCCGTAAGGTAACATTCATCCAGCTGCGGCTATCTTGCTCAGCGGTTCCTTTGAAGAAATCTGGGTGTTCATCGATCTCATTATACAACAGGTCTTTCTTGGCAATATTGATTTTCTCCATGCCTTCCAAACCGCCCTTGTTCTTGACCCATTGGAGAACCAGATTAAGAAAATACACTCCGAAAACCGGTGGAGTATTGTATAACGAATCCTTGTCAACGTAGGTTTTGTAACTGAACATGGTAGGCAAACCGTCCTTGCACTTCGCTAACAAATCGTCGCGGATCACCACCAATGTCAGGCCTGAGGGCCCCAGGTTTTTCTGTGCTCCGGCATAAAACATTGAAAACTTCCGGTAATCCCGACGACACGAAGCAATGTCCGATGACATATCGCATACCAGCGGGATATCTCCGGTATCCGGGAACTCATGGAACTGCGTCCCTTTGATAGTGTTGTTCGAAGTCATATGCAAATATGCGCTATTATCGGGGTATTTGATCTCATCAAGAGACGCAACCCTTCGATAATCTTGATTTTTGGAAGAGAATACCACACGAGCATCTCCCTGAATTTGACACTCTTTCATTGCCTTGCTGGACCATGTGCCGGTATCCACGTATGCGCCCAGCTGACCGGGGCCAAGGAAATTGAGCGGTATCAAAGCAAATTGCGTCGATGCCCCCCCAGTCATGAATAACACCCGGTAATCCTCACCAATCCCGAACAGCTCCCGGACAAGCGCCATAGCTTGATTGTTGATCTC
>JABHWQ010000103.1 GCA_018657655.1 Chloroflexota bacterium
AGTACGAGCCTCAGCAAGAGCATAGTCTATGTCCGCCCGCAATGTGTGCAGCGGAACGCTCCCTTGATGCTCCCCTGTACGCCTGGCAATTTCCGCGCCACCCAATCGCCCGCCGATGCCAACCTTTATCCCCTTTGCACCCGCTTCCATGGTTTGCGAAATTGCCCTTTTCATCGCCCGTCGATAAGCGATCCTTCTCTCAAGCTGATCCGCAATGTTCCTGGCAACCAGATATGCATCAAGCTCTGGTGTGCGGATCTCCCTAATATTTAACTGCACCTTCTTTTTGGTCAGCTTTTGAAGTGTAGTCTTAACTTCATCAACTCTCTGTCCACCTCGTCCAATGACGATACCAGGTCTCGATGTATGAATTGATATGGTTACCTCACCAGTGCCTCGTTCGATCTCTATCTTGGAGATACCAGCACCTCGATAACTTTTTTCAATTGTTCGCCGAATCGCTAGATCCTCGTGCAATAACTCGGCGTAATGCTGATCATCGTGCCACTTGGACAACCAGGTTTTATATGAACCTAGTCTGAATCCTACGGGATGGACTTTTTGACCCATTATATCTCCTCAACCACAACAGTGATATGGCATGACCGTTTAAGGATTGGACTGACCCTGCCACGTCCTGCGAATCGAACCCTCTTCATCCTCGTCCCTTCATCAACATACGCCCTGGTAATCTTGAGTTCTGATGGCGTCATCTGGTAATTGTTTTCAGCACTAGCAACAGCGCTTTTCACCACACGCGATACGGTTCGAGCTATAGGGCTGGGCATAAAATTGAGCACGGCCAAAGCCTCATCGGCACCTTTTCCACGTACCAAATCGACCACCCGCCTCACCTTCTTTGGCGAAACCCTTACACCTTTTGCTGTTGATTTAACTTCCATTTGGATACCTTTGCTGATTTACTTCTTGCGAATTACTTTCTCTGTTCTCCCGGTGTGTCCGCGATAGGTCCTTGTCGGAACAAATTCTCCCAACTTGTGTCCTACCATATTTTCGGTGATGAAGATGGGAACATGTCGTCTGCCATCATGCACTGCCAGAGTCAAACCGAGCATGTCAGGCACAATCATCGAACTCCGAGCCCAGGTTTTGATTACGGCCTTACCGCCACCCGCTTTGAGGGCATTCACCTTCTTCATTAACTTGGCTTCTACAAACGGCCCTTTCTTAGTGGATCTTCCCACCTGAACCTCCGATTACTTTTTCTTCCTTCTGAGGATCATCTTGTCAGTTCGTTTATTCTTCCTGGTTTTAACACCACGTGCCGGCTTACCCCAAGGAGTCTTGGGACCGGGCATACCAATAGGCGCCCTACCCTCGCCACCACCATGAGGATGGTCACTGGGATTCATTGCGGAACCTCGCACGGTGGGCCGCCATCCCATCAACCTCTTACGTCCAGCCTTCCCCAAGTTGATACTATCATGATCGACATTTCCAACCTGTCCGATAGTCGCCATGCAGGCAGTTCTAACACGCCGTATTTCCTTGGACGGGAGCCGAATTAAAGCGTATGCACCCTCTTTTGCCATCAACTCGCCCGCATTCCCGGCGCTCCGAACCATCTGCCCACCCCGTCCGGGATGAAGCTCGATGTTATGAATCTGCGTACCCGTGGGCATCGCCTTCAATGGTAAAGCATTCCCAACTTTGATTTCGGCATCTTCGCCCGACATAACTCCGTCACCAGGCTTAAGCCCGACCGGAGCCAGAATATAACGCTTTTCACCATCAACATAATGGATTAGAGCGATATTCGCAGATCGATTCGGATCGTACTCGATGGAGGCCACCTTCCCAGGAATACCGACTTTATCTCGTTTGAAATCGATAATACGATATTTTCTCTTTACGCCACCGCCACGATGCCGAACAGTTATTCTTCCCCTGTTATTCCTGCCACCCGACTTTTTCACGGGTACGGTGAGCGATTTCTCCGGCTTCGTTTTAGTTATTTCACTAAACGTCAGGCCGGTCATATTCCGTCTGCCGGGGGAAGTTGGCTTATATATTTTTATCGCCATAATATCAAATCCTAAACGCCTTCGAAGATCTCAATTTTTTCCCCTGGTTTGAGGGTGACTATCGCTTTCTTCCAGGCTGGTCTATGTCCTCTAAGTCTCCCGTAGCCTCTGGGCCTCTTGGGAACCGTTATTACGTTTACAGAGACAACGCTCACTCCAAAAACCTTCTCGACCGCTGCCTTAATCTGTACCTTGTTGGCTTTCTTCTCGGTCTCAAATACATATTTATTCTGATCCATCAGATCAGTATTCTTTTCAGTGATTACCGGTCGGCGAAGTACTTCGTAGATATGCATTTCGGATTCCTATCCCTCTACAGCAGAGGCCTCTTGTCCCATCCCCCAAAGACCTTCGACTGTGCGCACCGCATCGGTTGTAATTATCAGGTCTCTATGTGAGAGTAGATCGACTACATTTAGCTGTCGAGCCTGAATTGCATCGACCTTCTCTACATTATTTACAGATCTAACCACACCACTATCTATCGAATTCAGTGCTACAAGTGCAGAACGCTCAATCTTCAGAGCCTGCAACATCCCTACTATTTCTCTGGTCTTGGGCTGACTCATCTCCAGCTTGTCTATGACTTTGAGGTTCCCATCAGCTACCTTGGCAGAAAGCAAACACTTTATCGCCAGTCGACGCATCTTCTTCGGCATATCCTGACGATAACTCCTGGGACGAGGCCCAAAGGTGACTCCACCATGTCGACGCAATGGCGATCTCAGATCACCAGCCCTGGCTCTTCCCGTACCTTTCTGCTTGTACAGTTTGCGAGTACTTCCAGACACTTCACTTCGTGTCTTTGTATTCGCTGTACCTACTCTCGCATTGGCTCGTTGTCTCACCATAGCCTGATGAACAACAGCCTCATTCATGGGCAGCCCAAATACGCTTTCATCTAAATCTAGCTGCCCAACTTCTGAGCCTTCAACATTGTAAACTGGGACCTGCATCGTATTTCCTCGTTTTTTTGGCAATAAAAACAGCCGACAGCTTACAGTGGGAACCCCTAGTTGTTAACTGTATGCTGTGGGCTGTCGGCTAACTACATCATAATGACGCTTTGCATGACGCCCTGTATCTACCCGGACTATTGTATAATACCTCAAATACCGGTAATGTCAAGAGGGGAAAGCAAAAATCAACGTATTTACCACACTGTATCGCTCTCTATTCCCTCTTTCGCCTCCTCACAGCACGCTATTCGACCCTCACGTATCATAATAAATTGAATGTTTAGGACAGTTAAACTACATTCAAGGTTATGCTAGAAGACAACCATGGTATATTTCTATTCATTGGTGTATTATAATGCCTGAAATATAGCTTCAATATGATCTGGAAAAATCAGTGTGGTAGAAATACGGAAGGAGTAGCCAATGCACATTATCGATGTTAAAGGTGTACACAAAACCTACGATACCGGCAAGGTAAAGGTACACGCACTCAGAGGTGTTGACCTGAACATAACCGAAGGGGAGATGGTGGCTGTCATGGGACCCAGCGGGTGTGGCAAGACAACACTTTTGAACTGTCTTTCCGGGATAGACAGCATCGATGAGGGAGAGATTTTTGTCAAAGGCAATCATATTCCCAAGATGTCAGACAAGGAACGCACCAAGTTCCGCGCCGAAGAGATGGGATTTGTCTTCCAGGCTTTCAATCTACTTCCCGTGCTAAGTGTGGTAGAAAATGTTGAACTACCTTTATTAGTGTCAGGAGTCAAGCAGAAGATAGCACGAAAACAAGCCGAGGAAATACTCGATCTGGTTAGCTTGGCAGATCAGAGAAACAAACGCCCCGCCGAACTATCGGGAGGTCAGCAACAGAGAGTTGCTGTAGCCCGAGCGCTGGTAAATAGTCCTGCTATCGTTTGGGGGGACGAGCCTACCGGCAATCTCGATAGTGAGACAGCCATGGGCATTATGGAAGTCCTGCGCAAACTCAACAAGGAAAAACGACAAACATTTGTTCTGGTCACTCACGCAGCCGAGGTAGGCGAAATGACCGACCGTATTATCCGCATGCGCGATGGCGTAATTGAATGCGATAGCGAGAATGGTCAGGAAGCTTGCCTTTAAGGAATGGATCGAGCTAGCAGTTACTAGTTAGGAGAACATCATGGAAGATCTGAAAGCCCTGTTATTAATGCCCCTCCTGGTTATCTTTGTAATATGTGCAGTGATCCTTAGCGTAAGCGCCCTTAGAAATAAGGTGTTGTTTAAGATGGGAGCTCGCAACATCCCACGCCGACTTGCCAACACCGTGCTGACCTGCCTGGGACTCATGTTCGCTGCGATGATTTTCTCTGCTTCGTTTGCAACCGGTGATACTCTCAATCATTCCATCCGGGGCCTTGCGGTGGACTACCTTGGAAAGGTAGACATCATGGTGATGCGAGATGGGGTTGATTTCGGAGCAGTTCAGGGTCATGCACTGACTGGCGCTGAGACGACCAACTACTTTGATGAGGCTGAAGCTGACAATGTAAGGAGTACCCTTACCGAGCTGATGGACACCGGAACAGTGGAAGGCGTGGCCCCAGCCATAATTGAGAATGTGCCCGGAGTGAGCCAGAACAAACTGAACGAACCCTCTATTACCCTCCTTGGATTTGATCATCAGCATATGGAGGGCTTCGATCTGCTGGTAGATGAGCGAGGACAAGAGCTCTCTCTGGAGGAATTGGAGGGTCTTGGAGAGGGTTACATTTATATCAACATGGACTTGGCAGAAAGTCTTGAAATCGGTATCAATGATCAGATCGATATCTTTCTCTCACGAGAGGAAACGCCACTTACTGTTGCAGGTATATATGAGACCGGAGGCAATCCTTCAACCTTCAGTTTCGATGCTGGGGCCACCGCAGTTATGGCCCTTTCCCAATTGCAGTCACTCCGTGGATCAGATGAAATCAACTATGTCATCATCACAAACCAGGGTGGAGCCATTGAAGGAGCTGAGCACACCGATGCAGTCATGCAAATCCTGGAGCCAACGTTCGAAGGGACAGGACTGAAAGTCGAGCCTGTAAAACAGGATGCCCTAGATGAAGCCGACGAGGGTGGTGCAATGTTCTCCACGATCTTCCTTGTGCTCGGCAGCTTTTCGATGATCGCTGGTATACTGCTGATTTTCCTCATTTTTGTCATGCTGGCCGCAGAAAGAAAACAGGAACTCGGAATCGCACGGGCCATTGGTACCCAGCGCGGCCACATCATTCGATTGTTCACTTTCGAGGGAGTCATTTACGCCCTCATTGCGTCCGCTGTTGGAGCCGGACTGGGATTGTTGATCAGCTGGGGCGGTATACAGGCCCTGGCATCAGCTTTTAAAGAAATGGGATTCAAGATCGAATTCGATTTTACCACCAGCGGCGTGATCATATCCTATCTGATGGGAGTTCTCTTCACCCTCCTCATCGTCGTGGCCTCTGCATGGCGAGTGAGCAGACTCAACATCATATGCGCCATTAAAGACATCCCTGAGCCACCGCAAGAGGGGAAACGAAATATCAAGGGCCTTCTGGTAGTGATCTTCTTCCCCCTCTTGGGACTGCCACTAGTCTTTATCGGAATCCAGGCAACTGAATGGGTTCCTTATTCACTTGGAATGTCGTTTCTGATCATTGGTTTATGTATGCTGGCGCGCAAGCGGCCTATCCGCTTGCCGGATCGACCTGCCTTTACTTTGGCGGGAACTCTCCTTGTGTTTTTCTGGCTGCTGCCTTCAAGATTCCATCCTAAAGGGGAGGAAATGGGTGCCGGCTTCGAGATGTTCATACTCACCGGAGTGATGCTTGTTATGGGATCAGTGTGGGTGATCATGTATAACTCAGACCTTTTGCTCAAAGCTATAATGGCCATCTTCGGGCGAATGCGATCAATCACCCCCATGATCAAAACAGCAGTTTCGTATCCTATGGCAAGCCGCTTCCGCACTGGCATGGCCGTAGCCATGTTCTCCCTGATCATTTTTACGCTGGTCTACATGTCCTCGATGATCGCGTCCTTCAATGGTTTGCTGGATGATACTGACCGCGTCACCGGTGGATTTGATATCAGGTCTACCGTCAGTTTCACCAATCCCATCACTGATATCGAGACGGAACTTCAGGGAGCTGATGGCGTGAGCCTCAATGACTTCCAGGCGATAGGCAGCTTCAACTTCATTCGCACCAAGATGAGAGATGCAAGCGGGACACCCGAAGAAATCCCGGCGGCAACCCAGAGTGAGAATCCCAATGATGCAACCCCTGAAGAAGAGTGGACCGACCTCTTTATTGAAGGCGTAGATTCAGATTACACCGAGAACGTGAACTATGACTTCGAGTTGACGACCGCCGACTATGTATCGAAGGAGGAAGTGTGGGAAGCCTTGTCAAAAGACTCCTCGCTGGCTGTGGTAAGTACTGAAATAGCGCCCACCAAGTATACACCGATGGGTGGAAGTGAATTTGACCTCGTGATTGGCGAAGGGGAATTCGTGGTGGAAGATGAGGTCTTGCCCGATAACATATTCGTCGAGGTGCAGACCTACGGATTAAATCCGGAAACCCGGAAGCTACAGGTTATAGGAGTAGTGGACGGTATGGCAGTATATTCAGGCCTTGTAACAGCATCACAGGAGACAGTCAATGATCTAGCAGGGAACGGCAATATCATACTGCCAAACAGATACCGATTTATGGTTGAACCTGAGAAAGCGGATGAAGTACCGCAACTGGCCAAAAGCCTCGAGAAACACTTCGCCGAGAACGGGATGAATGCAGAGGTCATGTCAGAAGAGGTGGAAGACTTCGCCAAAATCCAGAATATGTTCCTGAATCTGATGATTGCCTTCATGGCGCTAGGCCTTATTGTGGGGATTGCAGCACTGGGAGTGATAGCGGCCCGGTCCGTGGTAGAACGCAGGCAGCAAGTAGGAATGCTCAGGGCCATCGGATTCCAGCAAGGCATGATCCAGTTCACGTTTCTCCTGGAATCATCGTTTATAGCCTTCCTCGGCATCCTGCTGGGTGTCGGACTGGGCGTCGTCACTTCGATCCTCTTCATGGGTGAGGCAGACGTCGAGGGACTCAAAGTCATTATCCCCATCGACAGAATTGTCATGATCGTTGTTCTGACCTATGTTGCTTCGCTTTTCACCACCTTCCTCCCAGCCTATCAGGCTGCCAGGATCTATCCGGCAGAAGCGCTGAGATACGAGTAACGAAAAGATAATGAATCCTACAAATAAAAAAGGGCCTCGTGATGAGGCCCTTTTTTTTGTGCATGGTTGTTTGTAGGTATTAATTACTGATTAGCTTTTAACAACTTTCCCAATGATCAAAAGTCCATTCCTGCACCCTGGGACAGCACCCTTGACTAACAACAGGTTTCTATCCGGGTTGGCCTGCACAACCTCCAGTTTCCTGACCGTGACTCGTGCGTTACCCATGTGACCAGCCATCCGCTGCCCTTTCCAAGTCTTGCCTGGATCGGTACCGCCTCCAACTGACCCCGGAGCCCTGTGCCTGTCTTTTTGCCCATGAGTTTTGGGACCACCGGCAAAGCCATGGCGTTTAACTACTCCAGCAAAACCTCGTCCCTTTGAAATACCAACCACATCAATTTTGTCGCCCGGTTCGAAAATGTCTACGGTAACCTTCTGACCAAGCTCAACTTCTGAAACATCTTTCATCCTGAATTCGCGTAAGTGTTTGAAGGCTCCCAACTTTTTGAGATGTCCTCTTTCAGGGCTGTTCAACCGCTTAGCTTCACCGAATCCAATCTGAATCGCAGTGTATCCTTCCTTATTCACATTCTTAATCTGTGTCACCGTACATGGACCTGCCTCAATAGCAGTAACCGGCACAACTGTGCCATCCTCGGTGAAGATTTGAGTCATCCCGATCTTTTTACCCAGTATCCCATTAACCATGTTTCAGCCCTACCTTATGAATAGGCAACCGAGCAGCCGTTAAATCGGCGCTACGATTACACCACTTAACATCTTGTGCCCAGTTAGATCTTGATCTCGATGCTGACACCAGCCGGTAAATTCAGCCGTGTCAGGGCATCGACCGTCTTTGACGTCGGCTCCATAATATCAATCAACCGCTTATGAGTTCGTATTTCGAACTCTTCACGCGCATCTTTGTTGATGAATGTCGAGCGATTGACACAGAATTTTTTGATATGCGTTGGCAGTGGGATCGGGCCCACAACTGCAGCTCCTGTGCTCTCCGCCGACTCAACAATATAAGCCGCCGATTGATCCAATATTCGATGATCGTAAGATTTTAGCTTTATTCTTACTTTTTGCTTTCCCATTATAATATTGCTATTCGCAAAACCTCTACCTTGCCATTATGCTATCAGCCAATTCCTTAGGCACTGCCTCATAATGATCAAATCCCATAAAAAAGCTCGCCCTACCCTGGCTTATCGACCTCAAGCCAGTGGCATATCCAAAACTCTCTGCAAGTGGAAGATAGCACCGAATAATAGTGAACCCTTCATCAGGTTCAATAGCCTCGATATTGCATCTCCGTGCATTGAGTCCGCTGATCACATCACTTAAAAATTCTTCCGGTGTGGTCACTTCCACTTTCATAACCGGTTCAAGAAGCCTGGGGTTGGCCTTTCGCACACATTCTCGAGTTCCTATGGCCCCAGCCATTTTGAAAGCTATCTCTGATGAATCCACTTCGTGATACTTTCCGTCAACAGCTGTTACCCGAACATCCACCACCGGATACCCGGCAATGACACCTTCGTTCAATGCCTCTTGGACTCCGGCCTTTATGGGAGAAATATATTCTTTGGGAATCGCGCCACCCACAATTTTGTTGACAAACTCAAACCCTCCACCCCTTTCCAGAGGTTCTATTTCAAGTTTTACATCGCCAAACTGGCCACGCCCACCGCTCTGGCGTACAAAACGCCCGTTAGCTTCGGCTGGAGAGCTCACCGTCTCTTTGTACGCAACACGGGGCTTGCTTACCCTTGCTTTAACACTGAACTCGCGCAAAAGCCGAGTTACAATTACCTCTAACTGAAGCTCACCCATGCCGGAAATGAGCGTCTGACCCGTCTCATTATTGTATTCAACTTTGAACGTAGGGTCTTCCTCCGCAAGTTTGCCCAGAGAATCTATTATTCTCTCCTGGTCAGCCCTCGATTTTGGCTCTATGGCCACCGATATCACCGGCTCCGGGAAAGCAATCGATTCCAAGAGGATGGGGCGTTTTGAATCACATATTGTTTCCCCGGTGGAGGTATTTTTTAAACCAACGACGGCAACGATGCTGCCTCCGTGAACTTCCATGATTTCTTCCCGATCATTGGCATGCATTTGATACAAACGCCCGATTCGCTCTTTCTTCTCGGTAACGGCGTTATATACTTGCTGCCCTGACTGAATGGTCCCAGAATAGATCCTTAGATATACCAGCCTCCCTACAAAGGGATCGGTTACAATTTTGAAAGCCAGAGCAGACATCGCCTCATCATCAGGGCGACGCGTTTGTTCTACTTCGGTCTTAGGATCAAACCCGTGAACCGGTGGCATATCCAAAGGGGAAGGAATATAATCGATAATCGCATCGAGGACCGGGGGAATTCCCGTGTTTTTGAGGGCGCTACCGCAGAGGACAGGAACCAGTTTTGCAGATATTGTTGCCCGCCTCAGTCCGGCCTTGAGCAGAGGAACATCAATTGCGCCATCACTAATATAGGCCAGCATGACCTCATCGTCATTTTCAGCCACTACTTCAATGAGCTCTTGCCGGTATTTGGCCGCCATTTCCTGATACTCTTCTGGGATATCGGCTTCCTCTCCCTCCGATCCGTTGGTAAAATACCAGGCCTTTTGTTCAATAAGATCGATAATCCCAATAAAAGACGATTCTGACCCTATGGGTAATTGAATAGTCGCAGGGTTGGCTTTTAGCCGCCTTTTCATCATTTCGACGGTACGCTTAAAATTGGCGCCCGTCCGATCCATCTTGTTTACAAAACAAATTCGAGGTACATTGTACTTGTTTGCCTGACGCCAGACCATCTCGGATTGCGATTCTACGCCAGCCACCCCATCGAATATCACTACACCCCCATCCAAAATACGAAGACTGCGCTCCACTTCAGCGGTGAAATCTACATGTCCGGGAGTATCGATAAGATTGATCCGATGACCCTGCCATTCACAACTGGTAGCAGCCGAGACAATAGTTATCCCACGCTCACGCTCCTGATCCATCCAGTCCATTTCTGCTGTTCCATCATCCACACGGCCGATCTTATATGTTCGTCCGCTGTAGTGAAGGATCATCTCAGTCATGGTGGTCTTGCCCGCATCGATGTGGGCTATGACTCCGATATTACGAATCCTTTCTAACTGAACATCGCGTGACATTTTTTGTGCCTCAGTACGTACCTTGAGCATTCTAGTTTACCATCTGTAATGTGCAAACGCCCTGTTTGCTTCCGCCATTTTGTGAGTATCGGTACGTTTCTTTACAGTTGCTCCTTCACCTCGAGCTGCGTCCATTATTTCAGCTGCCAGTTTCTCTGCCATCGGTTTGCCTTTACGAGCCCTGGCAGTACCAATCAACCATCGCATCGAAAGAGTCACACCGCGTTCAACAGTCACTTCAATAGGAACCTGATAGGTAGCTCCTCCGATTCGCCTCGGCTTCACAGCCAAAAGAGGAGTGGTATTTTTGAGTGCCTCATCGAATACTTCCATCGGGTCTCTATCGGTCTGCTCCTTGATCTTGTCTAACATACCATAGATAATCTTTTCTGCCTTGCTTTTCTTCCCATCATACATAATTTTGTTGATGAATCTGGCAAGATTAAGGCTTCCGTACCTTACGTCAGGGAGTATTATCCTTTCGGGAACTTTTCCTCTTCTTGGCATTTTCTTATTCCTCTTTATTTCATCGAAAGAGCTTCCATCGAAAATTGACGGAAGCTCCTAACAGCAAAATGCTACTCGCTACGGAGATCACTTAGGCTTTTTGGCCCCGTACTTGCTACGGCTGGTTCTCCGATCCGCAACACCCGCAGCGTCCAGAGGGCCACGGATAATATGATAACGAACACCTGGCAAATCAGGCACTCGCCCTCCCCTGATAAGCACTACTGAGTGCTCCTGGAGATTGTGTCCCTCACCGGGAATATAGGCCGTTACCTCTACCTGGTTCGTAAGACGAACTCTGGCCACTTTGCGTAAAGCGGAATTTGGTTTCTTGGGAGGCACGGTCTTTACCTGAAGACAAACCCCTCGTTTCTGAGGTGATGCTTTCTTAACCTTGGCAGTTCGCCCTTTCAGAGAACTGTAGGCAACATGCAGGGCCGGCCCCTTTGGTTTCCTCTTTGAAGTGGTGCGACCTTTTCTTACTA
>JABHWQ010000069.1 GCA_018657655.1 Chloroflexota bacterium
CCATCTTTGCCATCAAGCTGCTTGATTGCCTCTACAGCCTCTGCTTGGTTAGGCATTTCAATAAACCCAAAACCCTTCGATCTGCTGGTATCCCTATCTGTGATAATTCTGGCGTTTTCCGCAACACCAAACTCAGAAAATAGCTCCTCCAGACCTTTCTCGGTCAGACTATATGCCATATTTCCGATATAGATATTCATATTTCCTTTTCTCCCTTCCTAAGTACCTAACCGCTCCAAGTTAGGCCGAATCTCCATTTACGATCTGCTGGAGCGCTTGCATGCGATGTAAGTACCTCAGTACCCTCGCTTACTGGCGCGGATATTGCGGCGGCTACCCTTTGGTTTGGATGCTCTTGGACTCTGGTAATTTGAGTTTGGCCCGGAGTCAGCAAAACGCGATTGGCGTGGCTGCTTCTCCTCTGCTTTGCTCACACGAATACTCCTGCCGTTTAGCTGATAGCCATCGAACTTCTCGATGGCCCCCGCGACAGATGCCTCATCAATGAACTCGACGAAGGCAAATCCTCTTGGACGACCGGTATCGCGATCGACGGGCAGGAATACTTCTCCCAGTTGGCCAACTTCAGAAAAAAGACTTTGGATATCACCTTCCATCGTCTCGTAGCTGAGATTTCCGACATATACTTTAGCGCTAATGATGTCCTCCTTACTAATTGATCGTTGACCGCTGCTGCATATTGCGGCCCAGTGCCTGATTTGCTGGATGGTATGCTATGGAACCGGAAGCCCCACGGTGATCTGACGTCTTCAGTGTCGCGCCAGGTTGGCTTCCCAAGGCATGGATACGCAGAAGAGATCCGCCGTAGGCAATCGAAACTGGAGTGCGTGGATTGACGGCCAGACCATCATTCATGGCAAAACATACTCGGTTCTTGGGGTGCAGCCCACAATTGATATTTCTACGCATCGAGATAACCACGCAGTGTTGCTGCGAATTGAGGATTCCGGAGCTTATTGAGTGCCTTCGCTTCAATTTGGCGTATGCGCTCGCGGGTAACCAGAAATTCGCGGCCGACCTCTTCGAGGGTTCGGCTGCGTCCGTCTTCAAGCCCGAATCTCAGTTGCAAAACTCTATGCTCACGGTCGCTGAGCTCGCCCAGAACTTTCCCGACATGTTCTTTGAGAAGAAGTTGAAAAGCGACATCAGAAGGGGCTGGATTTCGGGCTTCAATATAATCGCTAAGGCAACTGTTGGCATCTTCTCCGATCGGCGATTCCAGCGACATCGGCAGCAATGTCATCCTCCATACCTCTTCCACTTTTTGCGGTGTAGTGCCCAATGCCTCGGCAATCTCTTCACTGGTCGGATCCCTCCCGTATTCTTGGGATAGGCTGCGCTTGATGCGACTCATTTTATTCATTGTTTCAGTTGTGTGTACCGGGATTCTAATGGTACGAGATTGGTCTGCTATTGCTCTAGTTATGGCCTGCCTGATCCACCACGTAGCATAAGTGCTGAATTTGTAGCCTCTGCGATAGTCAAATTTCTCTACGGCTCGCATGAGTCCCGTGTTGCCTTCTTGAATCAGGTCCATGAAATCCAGGCCGCGTCCACGATATTTCTTGGCTATGCTTACTACCAGACGTAGATTGGCTTCTGTGAGGCAGTGCCTTGCTTGTTCCCCTTCTTCCCTTACATTCATTAAGTGATCACTGAGGCGCTGTTTATATGGCGCTAATGCCATTGAGAGCCGCGCTTCAAATTCAGGATCCGATGTTTCAACGAATACTTCGTGCTCCTCCAGATAACGTATTAGCTGTGATGGCAGAATGTGGCAACACAGTGAGATAGCCACCATTAGGTCGGTTACCGCATCGGGCTCGACATTTCTTCTATCGGCTATCTGTGTTACAAGATATTGGGGGATTTCTCCATCCAGCTTTTCCACGAAAATTGGATCGTAGAATAATTCAGAGATAGGTGTATCACTAGTAAAATGAAAACTGTCTTTTAGAATATCGATGAACGACAGAGCGTTTCTCAACTGCTCCACCAAAGTAGTGACGATATCGGTTGTGGAAGGATGCATTCCATATTTATCAAGCCAGGATGACTCAACTCGGGCAAGATGTTTGACTTGATCCACTCGGCACGCCAGAAGTTTTTCCTGCGTGGTATTTAACAGCGGCACCTGTCCTATTTGAAGCAGGTATGTCCGGACCGGGTCATTTACAATCCCTTCCAACTCAAGTACGGGTTCGGCATCCCCTGCGACGTTTTCATCATTCCGCCGCTCTATTGGACCGTGGTCCGGAGCCCCTTCATCCCAATCCAATAGCTCACCTATCCGATCTTGGTGTCGCGTCAATTGGTTATCGACCAAGTCAAGGTCCTTAGAAATTGAAGACTCCTGCTCTATTGATAGCCTGGATAACTCATTCCTCAACATCTTTTATTTACAGCCCATCCTGTTTTGCTCAAGCCATGACACCGAAGCCACCACTTGGCATTACATATCTGTTTGCATCGCCTCGATTCAAGACCCATGAAGCCGATGCCAACCGCGCGATTATCGTTTTTTCCTGGATGGAGATTTGACGCTGGGAAGTGTGAGTTGCGCGGATCCATATTGCATATGATAGATTATGCATCTCTGTGGACTCGCAGTAGTGTCAACCTCTTCTCCGGTCTCCCAGCTAATATGCATAGTATCCTCATCCATCACCAAGACTTCGTATGTTCCCTTTCTGTTCTCGTATTGTTGACCAACTTCAAATTTGCATGACGCACAAATTACCGCCCCTTCCTGATAGGTTTCTCTGATGACTACCAGTCTCTAGAAGCCGGCAATACTGCCATCACTTCAAAGGTTAGATATCATCGCCCACTGCCTCTGAAACCATATTTCGTTTGACCGATCGCGTCACAGCCTTGGCTACTGTCTTCAGTCTTCCGTTCTCAGGCACGAGTGGTACTTCTGCCTTCATGCTAAACTCCTTGCATACAACCAGATACAAGAGCCTCAGTGTGCTGGGGTTGGGACAATATCAAAACCCCCTTGCTTCGCTTTTCTACCTACATGGCAATCAGGGCAATGACGATAGCTGTTGCTGTAGCGAGGACCTGTTCATCGGTGCCGAAAACGCGAAAACGATCCTACAGCAAACGCGGATCAGGATCGTGTGAAACTCATTGGATGTCGTTTCCTATCATGAATTATGAACTGAAATTCGGTCATCTGATGTCATGAGTAACCTCGCCTTTGAGTAATCTTGTATCGGGTGAACTCTAGGGGGGGCTGCTAACAAAACCTGTAACCTTGATTGAGATCATTAAATTGAGTATACGCGACAATCGGCATATCTGCAAGAGATGGGTCGTTACTTTGATGCGATCCAAATTGAATAACCTGCTCATTGCCTGTCAAGATTGCGCCAGAAAACTTACCTTTTTTCCGGATCACTTTTGCGGGGAAGGTCATCTTGACTTCAGTCTTATCAGGAAGACGGTCAAAAAAGCAGTACGATAGTTGTCAATGATGGGGTACGATCGTTAACAGGTTAGACCGCACTTCCCCTTTCTTAGTTTTTCGCATTGTACCAAACAATTGTTGGGGAACCAAGGGAGGGATGGTGTGATGGATGATCCTGAAACTTTGGCATACTAGCTGGTTATGAGGACGGTATTGTGATTGTTACTTGGACCGTTTGCTAGTTTTGCTTTTGGTATTGCTTCCAATGACTTCATTCTTCAACTCTACTATAGCCTTTCGTTCTTCTTCCCGGATTTTCGGTACTACTTGGATTTCATGAAGAACTTCCCTTAAAGCTGACAGAATGATCATAAGATGCTTTGATTTCCACCCATCGTAAGATTGTTCGTGAACCTTTTCGCTTGCAGCTTGCTGAATACTCAGTAGAGTATCAAAATAGGTTGAATCTACGTCTCGACAGATGGTCTTGAGGGACTTCATACGAGTTTCATAGCTATCGCCTGTAGCTTCTTGGAGTACTGCCAGTTCGTATACTACTTTTCTTGCACAGGCAGAAGCGCCTGTCAGCAGGTTGACCTTGCGGCACTCTTCGGCCTCTGTGATAAGCTCTCTGAGTTTCTTGGGGATGCGGTTATCTAGGGCAAAGAAAGAAGTAGGTACTGAATAAAGAACTGATCATCCAGAGTTTCTATTGAAACAGTAAAGGCGTAGTAATAAGCCCATGGATTCTGAACTGGTTTCAAATCAGTGAAAGAGAGATGCATTGAGGAATGCTCACACGAATTACAGTTGACGAAATATACATCACAAGGCTTAGTTTCAGTCCAGTCAAATTTGTAATGCTTTCCTACTATGTAGGTAACATGGCGACGATTACAGAACGGACAATTGCAGACATTCTTAGGCGTCAAGAAAGAGTGAAGCAAATGCCCCCCCTCCAGGGACCTCAGTCATACTGGGAGTGAGGTCATAAAACAAGTAATAACTAATAAAAGATACTTGATAGGATGTCACGAAAAGGAGGGTACAAAGCTAAGAAAGGGGCGGACTGAGCTCCATGGACTTATTTTAGAGATTTAAGCTTGACTTCGTTTGATCGCAACTCGAAGCTAGTGGTGGGCGATCCTGGGCTCGAACCAGGGACCTCAGTCTTATCAGGACTGCGCTCTAACCAGCTGAGCTAATCGCCCTGGAAAGCCTTTGGGGGGTATTACGTTACAAAAAAGACCTTAACCCCTGGATAGTGGAAGGAAAATATACTTAAATTAGATGCAAAGGCTTTCGCCTTTGACCGACCTAGAGATCGAGAGTATTACTCTCAGACTCCCTTGAAAGGAGGTGATCCA